>BQJX01000142.1 GCA_021604925.1 Gemmatimonadota bacterium | reverse complement strand
TCACGCCCAGGAGCCCTGCGCCGTTCACCTTTTCGAGCAGGATCGCCAGCGGTCCGCCGCCCTCGCGGCGCTCGATGGCCTCGAGTTCGTCGGGCCGGTAGCGGCGATGCTTGGTCGGATGCGCGTCGATGATCGTGCCGCCCGCCATGGTGACCATGGGCGAGTAGGAACGCAGCACGAACCGATCGCCCACGCTGGGCACCACCGGGGTTTCGAGTCGAATCTGGGCCACGGTATCGGTGCCGGGTTTGAGCTCGTCACAGTCCAGCAGGATGATGCGCCCCAGATCCTCCGACGATGCGAGATGAAAGCGCACGCGCTCGCGATTCCGCACCGGACGGACCCAGCGCGGCGACACGCGCACGCGCACGTCCAGCATCCAGGACGGCGTGAGCGACCCCGGCGAGACCAGCTGGTAGCCGCGCTCGATCTCTTCCTTGGACACGCCGTGCACCGCCAGCGCGGTCCGCTGCCCGGCGGACGCCTCCTGGCACTCCTGTCCGTGTACCTGCAGGCGCCGGACACGCACGGTCTTCTCCGTGGGCTGCAGGTCCAGCCGATCGCCCACGCGCACCGTTCCGGAGAACCCGGTGCCGGTGACCACCGTGCCGAAGCCCTCCATCACGAACACGCGATCCACCGGAAGCCGGTACGGACCGGCCGACGATCGCGTCTGCACGCGCTCGGCCAGCCTCGCCAGCTCGGCCTTCAGCTCCTCCAGACCTTCGCCGGTCGTGGAACTGACCGGCATCACGGGCGCGCCTTCCAGCGTGGTTCCCACGAGGGCCTCTTCCACATCCAGCTGGGCGATGTCGCAGCTCTCCTCGTCCACGAGGTCGCGCTTGGTGAGCGCCACCACGCCCTGCTCCACGCCGAGGAAGTGGAGGATATCCAGATGCTCCCGGGTCTGCGGCATCACGCCTTCGTCCGCGGCCACCACCAGCACCACCAGATCGATGCCGCCCGCGCCCGCGAGCATGTTTTTGACAAAGCGCTCGTGCCCGGGCACGTCCACGATTCCGAAGCGCAGATCGCCCACGTCCATCTGGGCGAATCCGAGTTCGATGGAGATCCCGCGCTCGCGCTCTTCGGCGAGGCGGTCCGTGTTCACGCCGGTGAGGGCCTGGACCAGCGACGTCTTGCCATGATCGATGTGGCCGGCGGTGCCGAGGATGACGGAGCGCACCGGATCAGCGGCCCTGCAGCCACGCCGTCAGGATCCACCACGCCGCCACGGCGCCGCTGGCCGCGGTGAAGACCCAGGCCAGCGTGACCTCGGCCCTGGTGGGGCGATACTTGGTCTTCTCTTTCAGCAGTCCCACGGGACCTCCCTGTGCGCGGCCGGCGGGCGAGCATATCCCAGGGGAGACCGGCGCGCGACCCCTTGTCTCCACGCTAAGGTTGTGGAGCATTCCGGCCGAAAATGCAAAGGAACACCGGATCCACACGTTGCCGAAGGGCGGGGGCTCTCATGAACTGCACGGTCACGTCCATCCAGGGGACGGACGCCCTCACGATCGAAATCCAGGGCACGTTCAACTTCAGCGTGCAACGTCCGTTTCGGGACGCCTACGCGCGCATCTCCGAAACCACGAAGCGCATCGTGGTGGACATGGCCCAGGTGGACCACGTGGACAGCTCCGCACTCGGCATGCTGGTGCTCATGCAGAAGAACGCCAAGGCGAGAGACGTGACGGTGTCCCTGGTGAACTGCGACGACCATCTGCGGCGCCTGCTGCGCGTTGGTCAGCTGGACACCGTGTTCGAGGTCACCGGAACGGAGACGTCCGGAGCGTAGCCTTTCGGGCCGCGCCGTCCGCTGACTACACGCCCACAGCCTCTGACACCTCGCCGTTCGCCTTGGACGGGTCCCGCTCCACCACCTCGAACTGCAAGACGTCCCCGTCCACGGTCACGCGCACCCGGCTTCCGCCCTTCATGGACCCGGCGAGCAGCCGGCGCGCCAGCGGCGTTTCCACGGCCCGCTGAATCAACCGCTGCAGCGGCCGCGCTCCGTACACCACGTCGTAGCCCTTGCGCGCGAGCCAGCTCCGGGCGTCCGGGGCCACGTCCAGCGTGATCCCCTGGTCGTCCAGGCGATGTCGCAGATCGCCCAGCATCAGTTCCACGATGCGTTCGATCTCGTCCTGGCGCAGCGGCTTGAACAGCACGATCTCGTCGATGCGGTTCAGGAACTCGGGCCGGAAGGCACCCGAGAGATCGGCCATCACGCGGTCGCGCGCCGACTCGTCGATCTCGCCGTCGGGACGGATCCCCTCCAGGAGGTGCGGCGAGCCCACGTTGCTGGTCATGAGCACTACCGTGTTGTGAAAGTAGACGGTCTTGCCCCGCGAATCCGTGAGGCGACCATCGTCCAGCACCTGCAGCAGCGTGTGGAACACGTCGGGGTGCGCCTTCTCGATCTCGTCGAACAGGAGCACGGAGTACGGCTTGCGCCGCACGGCCTCGGTGAGCTGGCCGCCCTCCTCGAATCCCACGTAGCCCGGAGGCGCGCCGATCAGCCGCGCCACGGAGTGCTTTTCCTGGTACTCGCTCATGTCGAGGCGCGTGAGGCTCTGCTCATTGTCGAAGAGGCTGAACGCCAGCGCCTTGGCCAGCTCGGTCTTGCCCACGCCGGTGGGCCCCAGGAACAGGAACGAGCCCACGGGACGCCCCGGATCCTGCAGCCCGGCGCGCGCACGCAGCACCGCGTCCGCGACCGCCTGGACGGCTTCGTCCTGACCGATCACGCGCTCGTGCAGCGACTCGTCCAGCCGAAGCAGCTTGTCGCGCTCGCTTTCCACCAGCCGCGTGAGCGGGATTCCGGTCCAGCGGGACACGACTTCCGCGATCTCCTCGATGGTCACTTCCTCGCGCAGCAGTCCGCCCTCGGCGTGGGTCTTGGCCAGCGCCGCTTCGGCTTTCTCCAGCACCGCCTCCGCATCGGGAATCTCGCCGTGCCGCAGCTTGGCCACGGTCTGCAGGTCGTAGCGACGCTCCGCCTCGTCCATCTCGTGGCGCAGCGCCTCGATCCGCTCGCGCTGCTCGCGAACCTGGTGGATCGCCTGCTTCTCGTCCTCCCAGCGCGCGCGCATGGCATCGGCCACATCGCGCACGTCGGCCAGCTCCTCGCGCAGCGTGACCAGGCGCGCCTTGGACGCCTTGTCCTTCTCCTGGAGCAGAGCCGCTTCCTCGATCTCCAGTCGCAGCACCTTGCGGGTGGCTTCGTCCAGCTCGTGCGGCATGGAATCGATCTCGGTGCGGATCCCGGCGCACGCCTCGTCCATCAGGTCGATGGCCTTGTCGGGCAGGAAGCGATCCGAGACGTAGCGGTCCGACAGCGTGGCCGCACTCACCAGCGCCGCGTCCTGGATGCGGACACCGTGGTGAACCTCGAAACGCTCCTTGAGACCGCGCAGGATCGACACGGTGTCCTCCACCGTGGGCGCATCCACCAGAACCGGCTGGAAGCGACGCTCCAGCGCCGCGTCCTTCTCGATGTGATTGCGGTGCTCGTCCAGCGTGGTGGCGCCGATGCAGTGCAGCTCCCCGCGCGCCAGCATGGGCTTGAGCATGTTGCCGGCGTCCGTGGAACCGTCCGTCTTGCCCGCGCCCACGATCGTGTGGATCTCGTCGATGAACAGGAGGATGCGACCGTTCGACTGCTGGATCTCGCGCAGCACGGCCTTGAGTCGCTCTTCGAACTCGCCGCGGTACTTGGCGCCGGCCACCAGCGCGGTCATGTCGAGGGCGAAGATGGTCTTGTCCTTCAGGCCCTCGGGAACGTCGCCGCGCAGGATGCGCTGGGCCAGGCCCTCCACGATCGCGGTCTTCCCCACGCCGGGCTCGCCGATGAGCACCGGGTTGTTCTTGGTCTTGCGCGACAGGATGCGGACCACGCTGCGTATCTCCGCATCGCGGCCGATCACGGGATCCAGCTTGCCCAGCCGGGCCAGTTCCACCAGGTCGGTGCCGTACTTGGTCAGCGCCTCGTAGGCGGACTCGGGATCATCGGTGGTAACGCGCTGGTTGCCGCGGATCGACTCCAGCGCCTTCAGGATGGCATCCCGGGTGACGCCCGCGTTCTGGAGGGTCTTGGCCGTCTCCGTGCCGCGCTCCTTCACGAACGCCAGCAGCAGATGCTCCACCGAGACGAAGTCGTCCTTCAGCGATTTCGCCTCGTCCTCCGCGGCCACCAGCAGCCGGCTGAGACGCTGGGTCACGTACACCTTGCCCGCTTCGGTGGATCCGCCGGACACGCGCGGCCGACGGGCCAGTCCGTGCTCGATCTGCTCGCGCACGTGGGCCGCGTCCGCGCCGATGCGCTCCAGGATTCGCGGCGTGAGGCCGTCCTCCTGGACGAGCAGGGCGTGGAAGAGATGCTCCGCGTCCACTTCGGCGTGCTGCCGACGCGTGGCATCCGTGTGGGCGATCTCGAGGGCCTCGCGGGCCTTGCGGGTCAGTTTGTCGGGACTCATGGTGGGACTCCTTCTCCACCTCCATCACGGAGGGGGCGTGGGATGAATGGGTCTAGCGGCTGCGGCCGCCGAGCAGGCCCAGGCGCAGGGCGAAGTAGATCACCTGCGCCAGCGCGGTCACGGTGGCGGCCACGTAGGTCATGGCCGCGGCGTTCAGTACGGCCGCCACGCCCTTGCCTTCCTGGTCCGAGTGCACGATGCCCAGCGTGCGAATCTGCTGCTTGGCCCGGTTGGACGCATCGAATTCCACGGGCAGCGTGACGAGCTGGAACACGACCAGCGCCAGGAACGCAATGAGCCCCAGCAGCGCCAGGTTCTGCATCTGGAGGAACATGCCCAGCATGATCATGGGCCACGAGATCCACGAACCGATCTGCGCCACGGGAACGATGGCGTTCCGAAGCGCGAGCGGCGCGTATCCCTGGGCGTGCTGCATGGCGTGGCCGGCCTCATGGCAGGCGATGCCCATGGCGGCCACGGACTGGCCGCCGTACACGTCCGGGGAGAGGCGCAGCTTCTTGGCGCGCGGATCGTAGTGGTCGCTCAGGAAGCCCTGCACCTGCTCCACCTGCACGTCCAGGATCCCGGCACTCTGCAGCATGCGCGACGCGGCCTGCGCGCCGGTCAGCCGGGACGAAGCCGGCTGCTGGCTCCACGTGCCGTACGCGCCCTTCACCTTCATCTGCGCCCACAGCGCCAGGAGCATCGCGGGGCCGACGATGACGAAGTAGATCGGGTCGAAGAACATTCGGTGTGCCTCCTTGGGTGCCGCAGGGACTCAGCGCGGGCCGGTGCCGGCGCTTGCCGGCGTTCTGCCGGTATCCGGGATACCCCGGTGGTGCGCGGCGGTTCCGGGTTCTCTCCGGAACCGCCACGTGGCTACCAGACTACTGGATCTCGATCTTCCGAGGCTGCGCCCGCTCCGCCTTCGGAAGCCGGATGGACAGGACGCCGTGCTCCACGCGGGCCGTGATCGCGTCCGTGTCGATCGAGTCGCCCAGACGGAACTCGCGCTCGGTGCGTCGTCCGGAGAACTCGCGCAGGTGCGTCTTGGGATGCGCGGCCGCGGGCTCGGGCAGCGTGGCCGAGAACGACAGCACGCCGTTCTCGAAGCGCACGTCCACGTCGTCCTTGCTCGCGCCGGGAACATCCGCGTCCACGCGGAACTCGTTCTCCAGTTCCACGATGTCCACGCGGGTCGGTTGAGCCTGGGTTCTCGTGACGGTTCCGGTCTCGGTCGGCGTGCATTGGGTCGGGGTGCAGTTCGTCATGGGTCTCTCCGTATTCAGGGTTCTCAAAGGGGGTGCCGCCGGCCCACCCGGACCGACGGCGTTCACTGGGCGGGCGGCCTAGCCCTGGATCTGGATCTTGCGAGGCAGCACGGCCTTGGCCTTGGGCAGCGTCACGTTCAGGACGCCGTTCTCGAACCGCGCCGTCACCTCGGAGGCTTCGATCTCCAGCGGGAAGCGCAGCGTCCGCGACGCGGTTCCGCTGAGGCGTTCGCGCCGGAGCACCTTGCCTTCGATCTTCTCGCTGTTCTCTTCCTGCCGGGCCTCGATCCGCAGCTCCTTGCCGATCACCGTGACCTCCACGTCCTTCTCCGCAAAGCCGGGAAGCTCCGCGTCCACGTGGTAGGCCTCATCGCTCTCGGAGGCGTTCAGCTGGATTCCTCGCTCGGTCGCGGCCTCGGTCTGCGGAGCGAAGCCATCGAAGACGTCGCGGAACAGACGATCCAGGCTGTGATCGAACGCGGGGGCAGGGGCCGGGAAGAAGTTTCGTCGCACCAACATGGGAATCCTCCTTGTCTCAGGCTTCGGACCACCCGGAGCCGACTCTGCCCGGGTACAACGCGAAGTCCGTGCCAAGCGGGAGGGACGCTCGAACTACGTTGATATGAAAGAAGTTAGCGGAGCCGAGGGCGTGGCGACGGGCGCTGCGGGCCTGAATCTCTGCCAGAGTGGCAGATAGCCGGCGGACACCCCGCCAAGGAGTCGTGACAACCTGGCAGATATGGCGCGGCTTTGGGCCTGCCGATGGACGGGGGTGGGGTTCTACGGACCCTCTTCCTGGATCCGTTCGATGTCGGCGCCCACGAGGCGGAGCTTTTCCTCGATCCGCTCGTAGCCGCGATCGATGTGGTACACGCGGCTCACCTTGGTCCGGCCGTCCGCGACCAGACCGGCCAGGATCAGCGCCGCGGAGGCCCGGAGATCCGTGGCCATCACGTCCGCGCCGGAGAGCCCGCCCGCCGGATGAATGACGGCCGTGTTGCCGTCCAGATGGATGTCGGCGCCCAGTCGGCCCAGCTCCGGCACATGCGTGAAACGGTCGTGGTAGATGGTGTCCGTGATCACGGACACGCTGTTC
This sequence comes from Gemmatimonadota bacterium, assembly GCA_021604925.1. GTDB lineage: Bacteria > ARS69 > ARS69 > ARS69 > ARS69 > BQJX01. The sequence continues at coordinate 94 of BQJX01000142.1, read as the reverse complement.
CCGATCGACGCCAGCGCCATCATCTGGGCCTGCATGTCGGTGGGGAATCCGGGGTACGGCGCCGTGACAATGTGAACCCCGCGCGGAGGAATCT
>BQJX01000141.1 GCA_021604925.1 Gemmatimonadota bacterium | reverse complement strand
TCCAACTCGCCCAGGATGCGATTCAGTCGCCGCAGCCAGGAGCCCGATGGCTCTCCGGCGTCCGGGGACGCCACCCGCTCCACCACGTCCGGCTCGGAGGCGATCTCCCGCTGCCCGCGCTGGCGAACGGCCCGCGCGCGGTCGATGGCCCGCCGGGTGACGATGCGATAGAGCCACGTGGAGAAGCGCGCTTCCTCGCGGAAGTTCGGCAGCGCCTGCCAGGCCCGGACGAACGCGTCCTGCGCCACTTCCTCCGCTTCCTCGCGATGGCGGACGATCCGCAGCGCCGTTTCGAACGACCGATCCCCGTAGCGATCGACCAGCTTCCGGAACGCCTCCGAGTCGCCACCCCGGGCGGCGCGGATCCAGGCGGATTCCTCCGCGTCCGGCTCGGCGCGGGCCGCGGTTCCCAGGTTGCTCCCGGCGGCCTCCGCCGGCGCGCGCACCAGTCCCCACAGGGCCTGGCCGAGGCTCTCGGTCCAGGCGGGGAGCGGGCAACCGGGGATCATCAGGGTTCTCGTCATCACACCCTCTTGGACGGGCCCGGATCGGGGCCCGGTTTCAACAATCGTACTCCGGTGGGCACTTTGTTGAAACCGGAACGGGGTCCGGCCCGGTCCAACCCAGCAGACGACAGGACCGACCACGCACGTGCCGGCGCCCCCGGCGAGAAGGAGACAGGGAATGGCGAACCTTTCGGAACTGATTCCGGTCATTCTGGTGACCCTCGGAATGTTGATTCCGGTCGTTGCGATCATCGGCGGCATCACGGCCGGCGTGATCAAGTCGAACGCCCGTCACCGTCTGCTGGAACTGGCCCAGAGAGAACGAATCGTGGCGCTGGAGCGGGGGATCGACCCGGAGCGGCTTCCCAAGATCGAGTATCCGCACGACCCTTCGGACAACGGTATGACGTTCGAGCAGAAGCAGATTCGCCGATCCGAGCTGCTCCGGGTCTGGGGGTTGATCGTGACCGGCTTCGGAGGTGCCATGTTCATCGGGATCGGGGCGGCCGAAGGCTTCCGCGAATCGGCTCCGGTGATCATGTTCGTGGGGGTGGGCCTGGCGCTGCTCATCAGCGGATTCATGGTCAAGCCGCCCACGACGGGCCTGCCCGGCTCCGGCGACCGGTCCGACGGGTAGTGGCTCCGTTGCGGCCGGAGATCTACGCCGGGCGCGCCCGGTACTACGACAAGATCTACCACTGGAAGGACTACACGGCCGAAGCGGCGCTCCTGGTGGAGCGGCTCGCCCTGGAGGGAGTCACGGACTCGGCGCGGGTGCTGGAAGCGGCCTGCGGTACGGGAAGCTTCCTGGTGGAGATGAAGGACCGGTACCAGGTCACCGGCCTGGACCGCGAGGCCGGCATGCTGGAGGTGGCGCGTGCCAAGCTCCCGAACGTGGAGCTGATCGAGGCCGACATGACCTCGTTCCGGGTCGACCGTCCGTTCGACGCCGTCGTGTGCCTGTTCTCATCGATCGGATACCTGCTGGACCCGGAGTCGCTGGATCGCGCGCTCGCCTGTTTCCACGCGGCGCTCCGTCCCGGCGGCGTGCTGGTGGTGGAGCCCTGGCTCACCGCGGAGGTCTACCGCACCGATTTCACCTTTCTCCACACCTACGAGGACGAGGACCTCAAGCTCGTCCGGATGTCCTACTCGACCCGGCGCGATGAGATCGCGGTCCTGGACTTCGAGTGGCTGGCCGGAGAAACAGGGCGGGGCCTGGAACGCTTCCGCGAGCGCCACGAGCTGTGGCTCTGTCCCCGGGACACCATGGCGGCCGCCCTGGAGCGGGCCGGGTTCGAGACCCGGTTCCTGCCGGAGGGCCTCGGGGGCCCGAAGCCCAGGGGGATCTTCCTGGGGCGACGCTGAGGTATTTTTGTGGATCCTGGCCCTCTCTGTGGGGCACTGGACGGCCGCGTTGCGGTTGTTTGTGCCCTTGGCCCCAGAACGGCTATCATGGGAGCCTGTTGAACTCCTCATCCCCAACGGGCTCCGACACCGGGAGGATCCACCATGCTCCATCGCGTACTCCTTGCAACGTTTGCCGGCTTCCTCTGCACCGGGAGCGCAACGGCCGCCACGCATCAGGTGATGCAGGTGGGCCTCACGTTCGATCCCGCGGATATCACGATCGAAGTGGGAGATACCGTGGAGTGGATCTGGTCCGCCGGCGGCCACACGGTCACCGAGGGGACGGATGATGCAAACCCGCCTCTCGGGGACAAACTCTTTGACGCCCCGCTGGCGCTGGCCGATCCGCTGTTCTCCTACACCTTCACGGAAGCGGGGGACGTGGACTACTACTGCCGTCCGCATCTGATCTTCAACATGGTCGGAGTGATCCGCGTGCAGCAGCCGACCTCGACGGCCGAGCCCCCGTCGATCGAAAGCTGGGGGCGGGTGAAGGCCGGGTACCGCTAGCGGCCAAGCGCGCCGGAAGTCAGCAGGGCCGGTTCGGGCCGGATTCGGTCCGGGGCGGAACCGCCGGAGGGAATGTGCGCGCCGGTTCGTTGGGGATCGGCGCGTTCGTTATCCAGGAGTCGGCTCCGTGACCGCGGTCGCCGGCCCCTTGCCGACCGCCTCGCGCCGTCGCAGGAGGTGCCCGGCGGTCGCCACCCAGTTGTTCACGATGCGGTAGTACGTGGGCAGCACGATCAGCGTGAGGAACGTGCCGGACAGCAGCCCGCCGATGATCGCGCGGGCCATGGGGTAGTACTCCGCGTCCGCCATGTGCGCCCGCGAGAACGCCAGGGGCAGCAGCCCCAGGATCGTGGTGCCCGCGGTCATGAGGACCGGCCGCAGTCGATCGGAGCAGCCCGACAGAATCGCGTCGTCCATGGACATGCCCGTCCGCCGCTGATGGTTGATGTGATCCACCAGCACGATGCCGTTGTTCACGACCACCCCGATCAGGATCACCACCCCGATGATGGCCATGATGTTGAGCGGAGTCCCCGTGATCATCATGAACTGGAACACTCCGATGATCGCAAACACGATGGACCCCATCACGATCCCCGGGTGAACCAGGGACTCGAACAGACTCGCCATGACCAGGAACACGCAGATCAGCGCCAGCAGGACGTTCATGCCCATTTCGTCCTGCTCCTGGCGCGCGCGTTCGATGCGCGACCCGAAGTTCCAGCCGTAGCCGAACGGAAGGTACATCTCGTTCATGGCGCTCTCGATCTTCTCCAGGCCGTCGGCAAACTTCTCGCCCTCCCACGTTCCGCGAATCGTGACGCCCGTCTTCTGATTGCGCCGGACGATCGTCTCCGGGCTCCGGGAGAAGTTCAGGTCCGCCAGTTGCCCCAGCAGGATCGGCTGGTCGTTCTCGATCGCCACCACCATGGTCTGCAGGTTCTCGATGGACTCCGTGTCCTCGGGCAGCAGCGAGACCGACAGGTCGATCTCCTTGCTGCCGGTCTGCAGTCGCGGCAGGCGCGTGCCCCGGTAGGTGAGGGAGAGCACCTGCGCGATGTCGTTCGCGCGGACGCCGTGCCGACCGGCCTTCTCGCGATCGATGGCCACCTGGATCTCGGGATGTCCCCGGTCCGAATCGGTGGACAGATCCGTGACCCCGTCGATGACCCGGAGGCGCCGCTTGACTTCCTCGGCCAGCGTGGCCAGCAACTCCGTGTCTTCGCCGGAAACCGTCACGCGGAATGTCTCGGCGCCGGAGTCGTTGCCCTCGTCGCCGCCAAAGCGCACTTCCATGCCGGCCTGCACCGGCAGGTTCTCGCGCAGGTCTTCGCGCACCTTCGCCAGAAACTCGCTGGAGAGTTCTTCCCGCTCGAAGAAGAGCGACATGCCGGCTGCGTCCGAACCGTAGTACGAGTAGATGTCACGGAGCTCCAGTTCCTCGCGGCGACCCTCCAGGTACTGCTCGATGACTTCCACGTAGCCCTTGGAGGTGGCCTTGTCCACGCCCGCGGTGAAATTCAGGGAGAGACGCAGTCGCTCCTGGCGGATCCCCTCCTCGCTGTCCAGTTCCTGCTGGAAGAACCCGGTGGCGGCGGCCACGGCGATCGTCAGCACGATGATGCCGGGCAGGATCGCAAAACCCGTGGTGTAGGGGCGACGCAGCGTGGTCCAGTGGAGGACGCGAACGTACTTTCCGCGCAGCCAGTGGATCCAGCGGGCCTCCGCTTCCTCCTTGCCGCGACCGCGGGACAGGAACACCGACAGGGCGGGGATCACGGTCAGGCTGACCAGCAACGACCCCACGATCGTCACGCTGATGGCGATCCCCACGCTGCCCAACCAGACGGCGAGTTCGTTCTTCCCGCTGACAATGATCGGAGCGAAGACGATCACGGTGGTGAGCGTGGACGCCACGATGGCGCGGCCCACGTCGCGCGTGCCCCGCAGGGCGGCGGACACCGGCGACGCGCCGAGAATGCGCCGCCGATGGATCGACTCCAGGACCACCACCGCGTTGTCCACGAGCATCCCGATGCCGAGCATCAGGCCCATCATGGTGAGGACGTTCAGGTTGCCGCCGGTGAGGTAGAGGAAGATGCCCGTGCCGAGAATCGAGATGGGGATCGACAGCGATACGATGAGCGTGAGCGCCATGCGTCGCAGGAACGCATACAGCACCACGATGCTCAGCAGCGATCCGAACAGCCCCGCCTTCCACAGCCCGTCCAGCGAGTTCGTGATCTGCTCCGCCTGGTTGAAGAACGTGAACGCGTTGATTCCCTGGAGCGCCGGATCCCGGTTGATGTCGCCGAGCTTCTCTTCCACGCCGCGGCACACGTCCACCGTGTTGTAGCCCGAGGCCTTCTGGATCCAGAACGCGATCGCGAACTCGCCGTTCAGGTGCCGGCCGTACGACGGTGCCGGAGCGCCGTACGCAAGCTCGGCCACGTCCTCCAGTCGAAGCCCCCGGTCATCGATGGGGAGCTTGCCGAGTTCCTCCATGCTGCCGATTCCCGAAACCGATCGAAGGTCGTAGCGCAGGCCCTCGTCCGTGATCCGTCCCACCGTGAGGTTCACGTTGGCGGCCGCGAGTTCGCCGAAGAGGCGGTTCACGTCCACGTCGAACTCCTGGATCTTGTCCAGCCGCAGATACACCGCGCCGATCGTGGGATTCACGCCGTCGATGCCCACATTGCCGACGCCCGGAACCTGCTGCAGCGGCCGGATGATCCGCTGCTCGATCAGGTCGTAGCTCTCCGACAGGTCAATGCCCTTGGCGGAGATGCGCCCTTCGATGATGGGAATGTCGTTCGTGTTGAACGTGAACAGGAAGATGTCGCGGACGTCGGACGGCAGGTCTCCGCGGATCTGATCGATCTTCTCCTGCACTTCCATGCGGAGCGCGTTCACGTTGCGCCCCCATTCGAACTGCACGCCCACGTACGCCTGGTCGTCGCTGCTGTAGCTTTCCAGTTCGCGGATGCCGCCCAGCGTGGCCAGGATCTCCTCGATCGGCCGCGAGATCTGCTCTTCCACTTCGCCCGGGATCCCGCCGTTGTACGGAACCACCACGCCGATGTAGGGGAACTCGACCTTGGGGAGGAACGCCAGCGGCAGCCGTCCGAACGAAATGAGGCCCAGGACCACCACGGTGATCAGCGCCATGATCAGGCTCACCGGTCGGCGGAGCGAAAGGCGGGTCAGCCACATGTCAGCGCCCTCCGCCGCCGGCGCCGGCCGGAGCCAGTCCGGGTGTCGGGCGGGGTGCGCGTTCGTGCGCCTCTTCGGGCTGGGCCTCGGGAGGGCCGCCGCGCGTGAGGAGCGTGTAGATCACCGGGACCACGATCAGCGTGAGGAACGTGGCGAGCAGCAGGCCCGAGATCACGGTGATGGCCAGCGGGGCCCGGAGTTCTGCACCCTCGCCCAGGCCCAGGGCCATGGGCAACAGGCCCAGTACGGTGGTCGTGGTGGTCATGAGGATGGGGCGGAAGCGCTCCGTGCCGGCCCGGAGGACGGCTTCGCGCAGGGCGAGGCGACGTTTGCGCAACTGGTTGATGCGATCCACCAGCACGATGCCGTTGTTCACCACGATTCCCGCCAGCATGATCGCGCCGATGGCGGCCACCACCGAGATCGGCGTGCGCGTGATCGCCAGACCCATCACCGCTCCCATGAGCGCCAACGGCACCGTGAACATGATGATGAACGGATACACGAACGATTCGAACTGCGCGGCCATCACCAGGTAGACCAGGAAGATGGCCAGCAGGATGGCCATGCGCAACGAGTGGAACGACTGCTGCATCTCGCTGTTCTGTCCGCCCAGTTCCACGCTGATGCCGGCGGGCAGGGGCAGCGCGGCCAGACGTCGCGTGATCTCCTGCGAGGCGGACGCGAGATCGCGGCCGGCCAGATTGGCGGAGACCACCGCCACGCGGCGACGTCCCTGCCGATGGATCTCGGCGGGCCCTCGGATCACTTCCATGGACGCGATCGAGGCGAGGCGGATGGGCACGCCGTCCCGTTCGGCCACGATCAGATCCTGGATGGCGCTGAGGGTGTTGCGCTGGTCGTCGTGGTTGAGGACGCGCACGTCGATGTGCTTTTCCTGGTCGCGGAACTGCGTGGCCACGGAGCCGCGAACCTTGTCGCGCACGGTGCCGGCCACGCCGGACAGCGTGAGTCCGTAGCGGTTGAGCTTGTCGCGATCAAAGGAGACGCGAATCTCCGGGGAGCCGGGGACCATGGCCAGGCGGATGTCGCGCACGCCGGTGACCTTGCCGAGTTCTTCGCTGACCGCATCGGCGGTGCTCATCATGCGGTCGAGTTCGTAGCCGTACACGTCCACCTCGAGCGGAGCGCTCAGCGCCAGCAGCGACGGACGTCGAACCTTGAACGAAACGGTGTCGAAGTCCTCCAGGACGCGCCGGGCTCCCTCCAGCGCCCGCTGCTCCGTTTCCGCGTCGGCGGCCGTGAGCTTGAGGTGGAGGTCCGCGCGGTTCTCCTTCCGGCGCGCGATCG
>BQJX01000140.1 GCA_021604925.1 Gemmatimonadota bacterium | reverse complement strand
GAACGATTGCGACGCCCCCGACGGCCAATCGACTTCCAGACGCGTCACTTCCTGGTCCGTGCCCAGGCCGAACAGCAGACGAGGATCGCCGGACGAAACGTAGCCGGAGCCCCCGGCCTTCAACCGCGTCTGAACGCCGTGGCTCGTGTGCGCGCGCACCAGGGCGCCGTAGGCGTCGCGCCCGCTGGTGGTTCCCACCAGGTCCACGCGCAGGAACTCCGCGTCCTGCCCCACGTTGTTGCGATAGAGGAGATGGGTGGGACCCTGGAACGACGTCCGCACGATGTCCATGTCGCCGTCGTTGTCCAGATCGCCGTAGGCGGCGCCGCGCCCATCGGTGGGGGAGTCGGTGCCGGACAGACCGGAGATGTCCAGGAACTTCCCGGAGCCGTCGTTCCACCAGAGGTGATCCCGCTCGAAGCCGCTGAACGAGAATCCCTCCTTCAGGATCTTGCCGAAGTGGTGGTCCTGGTATGCCTGACTTCCCGCGTCCTCACGTTCTTCCGAGGCAGCCACCACGTGGCGCCAGAAGAGGCTTCAAGTGTCCTTGAGATCCTTGCCCGAGATGAAGCCGTTGGGCGTGTGCAGATCATTCCATCCGTCGTTGTCGAAATCCAGGAAGCCGCCGCCAAACGCCCAGCCGCCGCCGAACGGACCGGCCTCCGGACTCACGTTGCGGAACTGGCCGTTGCCGTCGTTGTGGAAGAGCGTGTTCCCCGCGGCCAGCTTGAGCAGCGTGTTGGCGTACTCCGGCGTATTCACACCGTCGGGAAACAGGACCTGCAGGATGCGATTGCCCGCGGTGGACGACATGTTGGTCACGTGCACGTCCAGGAGGCCGTCGTTGTCGTAGTCGCCGAGCGACACGCCCATTCCGTTACCGGTGTCGTCCAGCCCAAAGGCCGCCGCCTCGTTCTCGAAGTGATCGCCCTGGTGGATGTAGAGCGTGTTCACGCCGAAGTCGTTCGCCACGTAGAGGTCCGGACGTCGATCACCGTTGAAGTCGCCGAAGTGCCCGGCGTAGCTCCACCGCGAATCGGCAACGCCCCACGCCGAAGCCGCCTCCGCAAACGTGCCGTCGCCGTTCGAGAGGAAGAGCAGGTTGGGCGTGCCGTTCCGGGCATCGCTCCACGAGTCCGGCATGACCTGGCCGTACTTGTTGTACGAGCAGACATAGATGTCGGGAAACCCATCCGCGTTCACGTCCGCGGAGAGCGCGCTGTACCCCTCGGCGATGTGGCTCACGCCGGCCTGCTCCGAGACTTCGACGAACTCCAGACGGCCGTCCGGAATGATCCGGTTCTCGAAGAGCATCTGCGTGCCGATGGACGCCAGAAACAGGTCCGAGTCGCCGTCGTTGTCGTAGTCCAGGAAGAGCGGCCCGGTCGCGGGCGGCGTGATGGCCACGAGCGCGTCCCGGGCCTGATCCGTGAACCGCCCATCGCCCTGATTCACGTAGAGGAAATTGGACGCCGATCCCGTGAGGAACATGTCCAGCGCGCCGTCGAGGTTCACGTCCGCCAGCGCCACCCCGTGCGCCATGAACTGCTCGTTGCCCGGGGATCCCCAGGGCGGCAGGGTCTGTGCGATCCCGGCGGTGAGGCCGACCTCGTGGAACGCATCCCGGGTGGCCACGCGCGCGTCGAGTTTGGTGATCTCCAGGGATTCCAACTGCCAGCGCTCCTCGTCCGAACGCAGCGCATCCAGGATGCCCTGCCCGGTCACCCACTCGCGATGTCCCTGGGCGTTGCGGCCCAGCCAGAAGAACTTGATCTTGGCGTGCGCGTGGACCGGGTCCCCCGAGAACTCGGCGCCCTTCACCTTCCAGCGAACGTCTTCCATCGACTGGAAGTCGGCCAGGTAGGCGCCCCACGACTCCAGGAATGCGGCGCGATCCAGCCGCTTCGCGTCCCGCGTGGGGCGGTGCTCGATCCAGCGGAACTCAGGCGTGGCGGGTCCCTCGGCGAGCGGCAGGTCCGTTCCCGAGAAGTCCGGCCCGAGATGCCCGGCAATGCCGTTCAGGTCCCGCTGCCGGATCTCCAGCGAGAACGCGTGGAGCGAGTTGGCCAGGCTTTCGGTGAGATCCTCGTGGCGCTCCAACTGGTCCGGATCGATGGCCGCAGCGGCCCGGGCGGGCTCGGCCGCACCGGCCATCAGCGGGAGGGACAGGCACCCCAACAGTGCCCGCCGGGCGAAACGCAGAAACATGCAAGCTCCCTTCGAAGGTCCGGCGAGAACGGTTTCCGGCCTGGAAACCGGGCGACAGGCGGCCGGTAGACTATCAGATCTACGGATGTTCAGACACTCCGGGGACTTCCTCCGGAGCGTTCTCCGCGGCCACGTACACCACCACGGCGTGGACCGCCACCATCAGGCCGTAGAGCACGATCAACCAGATCCACGGTCGTTCGCGAAGCCACCCCGGCACGATCACGGCCCCCGAAACCGGACGTCGACCGTCTGGGTGTGACCGGTGGCCGAGTCCGTCACGGCCACCGTCATGGCAAAGGAGGCCACCCAATCCTGGCGTGAAACCCGACCCATGATGGGCGAACGCACGTCGCCGAGCGCCGGCACTTCCAGGCGGGGTTGCGGTACCACCACGTTCAACGAGGCGGGCGCGCTGTCCGGCACGTCCATCCGGAGGAAGAAGACGGCGGGCTCGTCCCGCTTGTTCTGGATCCTGAGGCTGTAAACATTCTGGATCGCCTCCGGTTCCAACTGGTAGGGGAGGCCCTGCGATCGGAGCACGCGCAGTTCGAAGGCGTCGCGGCGCGAGACCGTGAAGCCGAACACCAGAAGTCCCGCCAGCCCCAGCGCCGCGTAGAGGAACAGGCGCGGGCGGAAGAAGCTCCGGCGCGTTCCCTCCTCGAAGGCGCGCTGCGAATCGTAGCGGATCAGTCCCCGGGGCCGTTGGGTCCGCTCCATGATGTCGTCGCAGGCGTCGATGCAGTTGGCGCACCCCACGCACTCCATCTGGAGGCCGTCGCGGATATCGATCCCGGTGGGGCAGACTGCCACGCAGCGGAAACAGTCGATGCAGTCGCCGCCTTCCTGGGTCTTCTTGGAGCGGGGTTCGCCGCGCTTCTCGTCGTAGCCGATCACGATGGTGTCCCGGTCGTGCATGGCGGACTGCGCGCGTCCGTACGGACAGATGATCAGGCAGGTCTGCTCGCGGAACCACCCGTAGTCGAAGTAGAGGATGCCGGTCCAGAACAGCCCCCACAGGAACGCGGCCCAGTGCGCGGAGGGCGGCTGCGTGACCACGCGGACGAGCTCCCGGGCGGGAATGAAGTACGCGAGAAACACGTGAGCGGTGAGGTAGGCCAGGATGAGGAAGACGGCGTGCTTGACGAGCTTGCGCGTGACCTTGTCGCGCGTGTTCGGTCCCAGGTTGCGACGGATGCGGGCGTCGCGCGGGCCCTCGATCCACCGCTCGATGCGACGGAACACGCCCTCCATGAACACGGTCTGGGGACACGCGTAGCCGCACCAGATCCGGCCGAGCATGGACGTGACCACAAACAGCCCGAAGCCCAGCCCCGACACCAGGAAGAACATCAGGTAGAAGTCCTGGTTCGTGAAGGTGTGCCCGAAGAGGAACGCGTTCCGGCCCGGGATGTCGATGTGGACGGCCGGACGCCCGCCGATGAGGATCCACGGGGTGCCCACGTAGATGGCCAGCAGGATTCCCCAGATGATGTTCTTCCGCACCTGCCAGCGCCCGTGGACGTCGGCCGGGTGCAGGAAGTTCCGGGACCCGTCATCGTTGATCGTGTATACGGTGTCCAGATTCGGGCGCCGCGCACGTTCCTTGGTGGGTGTGCTCATGCCATGGGGACGCCGCCCGCCGCCGGATCGGCGCGCGGGTCGGCGTCCTACTCCTCCAGTTCTCCTTGAGGGGCCTTGCCGGGTCGGTGGGTTCCCTTCAACGTCAGCACATACGACACTACCTGCTGGACCCGGATCGGGCCGAGTTGATCGCCCCACGCCGCCATGCCCATGGCCGGGACGCCGTCCGTCACGGTGGTCAGGATCTGCATCGGCTGTCCGCCGTGGATCCAGTAGGCGTCGGTGAGGTTCGGGCCCACCGAGCCCGATCCGTCCGCCAGGTGGCAGGCCACACAGAACTGCTCGAACACCGCGCGTCCCGCCTCCACGCTGGTCGGAACCGTGGACATGAGTTGCAGAGCCTCGTCCGTGAGTTCCTGATCCGCCATGCTGGCCAACTGCGCCTCCGCGGCGGCCACCATGGACAGCTCGTACTGCTCGTGCGGCATCTTCCAGGCGCCCCAGGTGTGAAAGCCCAGCCAGTAGATCACGGCAAACACGATGGCGCCGTAGAGCGTGTACAGCCACCAGTTCGGCAGTCGGTTGTCGAACTCCTGGATTCCGTCGAACTCGTGGCTCATCAACTCGTCTTGCTTGGGTTCGGTCATCTCGCCAGGTCCTCCGCGCCGGGGCTCCCGGCCACGTCATCGCCGGCGAGCGGAAGGTTCGTGACCTCGGTCAGCGCGTTGGGGCGTCGCCAGCCGGCGAATACCTGGATGAGAACTCCCACGAACACCGTGAAGAAGATGGCCAGCGCCAGAAGCGGCCAGGCCAGCAAATCGCCCTGCGACAGGAATTCGGAGAACATCATTGCACCTCCCTGGTGGAGCCGGTGGGTTGCGGTCCCCGGCCAAGTCGTTGGAGATAGGCGGTCAGGGCCACGAAATCGCTGCCGGGGTCGATCTCGATCCCCTGCGTGGCCAGGTCGTCCGCCATCAGGCGGGCCTGGGACTCCGCGGTGGCCTGCGCGGCCAGGATGTCGTCGTCGTCGTACGGTACGCCCAGCGTTCGCATGGCGGACAGCTTGGCGGCCGTGCGGCCGTAGTCCACCTGCCGGTGAAGCAGGAATTCGTACGAGGGCATGTTGGATCCCGGCGAGGTGGAACGCGGGTCCTTCAGGTGTTCGTAGTGCCAGAGGTTGGGGTAGCGGCCGCCGACCCGATGCAGATCCGGACCGGTCCGCTTGGATCCCCACTGGAAGGGATGGTCGTAGAGGAACTCCTCCGCCCGCGAGTAGTCGCCGTAGCGCAGCGTCTCGTGGCGGAAGGGTCGGATCATCTGGCTGTGGCAGTTGTAGCAACCTTCGCGGATATAGATGTCGCGTCCCTCCAGCTCGAGGGGGCTGTACGGTTGCTGCGTGTACTTGGAGATCGCGCCCGCCGCGTCCGCCGCCCCGTCCGCGCCGGCCACACTGGCATCCGCCGTGGCGATCGGAATCTGCTGACGGATCACGATGCTCGGGATGAGCTCCGCCACGCCGCCGGCCAGCACGGCCAGCAGGACCAGGAATGTGAACGTGACGGGCCGGCCCTCCAGCAGAGCGTGCCAACGTCGATTGGCCCGCGCCGAGGCCGCCGAGTAGAGAATGGCGGCCACGATCAGGCCCAAGGCCAGCGTGAGCACGATGGGGCTCATGTGCTTGGACGAGATCCCCAGCGCCGCGGCCACCAGCACCAGCAGCGCCGCCAGTACGGCGGGGCCGCCCACGGCGATCTTCCATCCGCTCGGCCCGCCCACGGTTGCCTTCTGCAGGATCGGCACCTTGACGGTCACGTTCGTCGGCTTTCCCGACCGAATCGTGGCGAACACGTTGAACGCGCAGAGCAGGAAGCCCACCAGATACGCGGTTCCGCCGACGAGTCGCATGTAGTACATCGTGCGCGACGCCAGCAGTCCTTCCACGAAGTCCGGGTACTTGAGGAAGCCCTGCTCGTCGAGCGCGCGCCAGTAGAGGCCCTGGCTCACGCCGGAGATCCACATGGACGTGACGTACAGCAGGATGCCGAAGGTTCCGACCCAGAAGTGCACATCGGCCAGGCGGGTGGAGTACAGCTGGGTTCCCCAGAGGCGCGGGATGACCCAGTAGAACATCCCCGCCGCCATGAAGCCGTTCCAGCCCAGCGCTCCCACGTGCACATGACCGATGATCCAGTCCGTGTAGTGGGCCAGCGAACTCACGCTCTTGATCGAGAGCAGCGGCCCTTCGAACGTGGCCATGCCGTAGAACGTCACCGCCACGATCAGGAACTTGATCACGGGGTCCGTGCGGAGCTTGTCCCAGGCGCCGCGCAGCGTGAGCAGGCCGTTCAGCATGCCGCCCCAGGACGGCGCCCAGAGCATCAGGCTGAAGATCATCCCGAGCGTCTGCGCCCAGTCGGGAAGCGCGGTGTACAGGAGATGATGCGGCCCGGCCCAGATGTACAGGAACACGATGCCCCAGAAGTGCACCACCGAGAGGCGGTACGAGTACACCGGTCGTCCGGCGGCCTTGGGCAGGAAGTAGTACATGATCCCGAGGATCGGCGTGGTCAGGAAGAATCCGACCGCATTGTGCCCGTACCACCATTGGACCAGCGCATCCTGCACCCCCGAGAAGATCGGGTAGCTGTGGGTGAGGCTCGTGGGCAGATGCAGACTGTTCGTGATGTGAAGGATGGCGATGGTCACGATGGTGGCGATGTAGAACCAGATCGCCACGTACAGGTTCTTCTCGTTGCGGATGGACAGCGTCCAGAAGAAGTTCACGCCGAACGCCACCCACACCACCGCGATCGCCACGTCGATCGGCCAGATGAGTTCCGCGTACTCCTTGCCCTGGGTCATCCCGAGCGGAAGCGTGATCGCCGCCGCCACGATGATAAGTTGCCAGCCGTAGAAGTTGATCCAGCTCAGCACGTCCGAAGCCATGCGGGTCTTCAGGAGCCGTTGCGACGAGTAGTAGATCCCGGCGAACATCATGTTGCCCACGAACGCAAAGATGGCCGCGTTCGTGTGCAGTGGCCGGAGCCGCCCGAACTGCAGCCACGGGATGTGGAAGTTCGCCTGCCACCAGGCCAGCTGGGTGGCGATGATCGCGCCCACGAGCAGGGCAACGATTCCCCAGGTGAGCGACGCCAGCGTGAACGCCCGCGTGATGCCGTCGTCGTACGTGATCTCGCGGACT
>BQJX01000139.1 GCA_021604925.1 Gemmatimonadota bacterium | reverse complement strand
TGGCCGGCAAACTCCCCGGTCGCGTGGCAGTCGGCGGTCATCGGATGAACGATGAGCACGGTGTTGTCGCCGCTCTCGTTCCGGCGTCCCCACTCCTCCCAGCAGATCTGCACGGCGGGCAGGGCTCCGCCCCACTGGCACGCAAAGGGCGACTCCAGCGGAATCTGCACCACGCTTCCAAACTCGGTTGCGGGGGACCCCCACCATCGGTCTCGATAGTCTTCCAACGGTTCCTCCTCCGGGAATCGGGGATTGTAGCACCGGGAACGTCGATCTGGGACGAACCGGCGCCAGGGTGCCGCGAGCGTCGAGGGTGCGCCCTTCCAAGCGGGCGGACGGACCGCTAAGCTGGAAATGCGGCTGACTGGCCGCCCGGGAGGATCCTTGGAACATCCAGATTCACTGATGGACGCCGCCGCTCGGTTGCCCGACCGCGACCCCGACGAGCGTCCCGACAGCGCGTGGCGCCGTTGGAGTCTCGCCCTCCTGGGCTGGACCGCCGTGGGCCTGTTCTTTGCGAATCGCCTCTTCTTCACCTCGCAATGGACGGACACGCCGGTCAGCTGGACCGACGCCGTCTCCTGGTCGTTCCTGGATTGGTATCTCTGGGCCGCGCTGAGTCCCATCATCTTCAAGGCCAGCGCGCGCTTCGGAATCCTGCGCCGCGCCTCGATCCGCAACGTGCTGGTGCATCTGTCGTTGAGCCTGCTGCTCACCTGCCTGCACTCCGCCATCTACGGGGCGATCGTGTGGAAGGTCCGCTGGGTTCCGCAGGACAGCGCCACCATCACCGAACTGGCGCAGGGGCTGTTCTTCGGGAAGTTCCACATGGGCGTGGTCACGTACTGGGTCCTGGTGCTGCTGCACCACGCGCTGGACTACTACCGCCGCTACCGCGAGAAGGAACTGCGCGTGTCGCGGATGGAAGCGCAGCTGGCCACCGCGCAGTTGCAGGCGCTGCGCATGCAGCTGCAGCCGCACTTCCTGTTCAACACGCTGAACGCCGTCTCCGCGCTGATGCATCGCGATGTGAACGCGGCGGAGACCATGCTGGCTCGGCTCAGCGACTTCCTGCGTCTCGCGCTGGAAACGGGAACCGCGGTGGAAGTGCCGCTGAAGCAGGAACTCGAGTTCCTGGAGCACTACCTCTACATCGAGCAGACGCGGTTTGCCGATCGACTCCAGGTCAGCATCCATGCGGACCGTGACGCCATGGACGCGTCCGTGCCGAACCTCATCCTGCAGCCGATCGTGGAGAACGCGATCCGGCATGGGATCGCCCGATCGTCCACCGCGGGCCGCATCGAGATTGCGGCGCACCGCGAGAACGGATCGCTGTTGCTGCGCGTGACGGACGACGGACCGGGGCTTCCGCGCGGCGGAGTCCAGCGCGAGGGCGTGGGCCTCACCAACACCCGCGCCCGGATCCGGCAACTCTACGGCGCGGCGTCCCGTCTTCAGTTGGAGAACGCGAGCAATGGCGGCACCGACGTGCAGCTCGTCATACCGTACCGGGCCGTCTCGTTGAAACCCGAAACCGGGGGGAGAGTCCATGAGTGATCCGATTCGCGTCCTGATCGTCGACGACGAGCCGCTGGCCCGTGAGCGATTGCGGAGTCTCCTCGAGAAGGAGGACGGCATCGAGTTGATCGGCGAGTGTGTCGACGGCCGAAGCGCCATCGAAACGATCGATGCCGAGAAGCCCGACCTCGTGTTCCTGGACGTTCAGATGCCGGAGTTCGATGGGTTCGATGTCCTGGAGGCCGTGGAGCCGAACTGCCGCCCGGTGGTCGTGTTCGTGACCGCGTTCGACGAGTACGCCGTGCGTGCGTTCGAGGTGCACGCCCTGGACTACGTGCTGAAGCCGTTCGATCGCGAGCGGTTCGGCGCGGCGCTCGGTCGGGCCCGGGCCGAGATCGGGCGATCGGCGACGGGCGGCGGCGACATCGATCAGCGACTGGAAGCGCTGCTCTCCGAGCTGGAAGACCGGCGCAAGCGGCTGGAGCGCATCGTGGTGAAGTCGGGGGGGCGCGTCTTCTTTCTGCGCACGGAAGACGTGGACTGGATCGAGGCCGCCGGCAACTACGTGGAGCTGCATGTGGGCGCGGAGTCGCATCTTCTGCGCGAGACCATGAATCAGCTCGAGAAGCGCCTGGATCCCAAGCTGTTCCTCCGCATCCACCGTCGCATCATCGTGAACGTGGAGCGGATCCGCCAGCTGGAGGGGGTGTCCCACGGCGAGTACGTGGTGGTGCTCAAGGACGGCAAGCGACTCGGCTCCAGTCGCGGCTACCGCGAGAGTGTGCAGCGCCTGCTGGAGACCGGCGCCTAGGGAAACGCCCGCCGCGCTTCGGCTCGCCCCGCGGCTTCCACCTCTCGTCCCGCGTGTGCGCTCGGTCGTCCCCCGGCGCTCGGAGGGTCGTGGGAAGCGGCGCATAGTGGACCGGTCAGGAACGGTTTCGGGCCGGCTGGCGGAATCCGGACGAGGTCCCATCGAAGGGGAAGGAGGTCCACGGGCAGATTCCGTGGGTCTTCGTGGCGAGTGGGATCTTGCTTCGCGAGGATGCCGGCTGGCCTATTCCGGTTCTGATTCGCCCGGCCCGTTCGGATCCGGCGGCTGCCCCGGCCCTTCCCGTTCCGGTCCGGCGGGCCGCTCCACCGACTTCAGGAACCAGCGCGGCTGATTCCGGCGTGACTTCTTCCCCTGCCGCTCGAAGTAGACCTCCCAGATCGAGCCGTCGTCCATCTGCAGCTTCCACTCGTGGCGTCGCAGGTAGGTCTCGCCGGAGAAGCCCTCCACCCGCAGACCGCGCGAACTCTCCAGCACCCGGATCACCGTCGCCTCCTGATCGCGCCAGCGAAACGAAGCCGGGAGCGATGGCTCTCCGGCGCCGAGCGCGGCCGCGTCGACCGTGTCCGTGGCGACCGGCCGGATCGGCTCGCTCACGAACGACCGGCTCACGGCGTGAGGTCCGCCAGCTCGTGCAGTTCGCGCACGGCCGCATCCAGTTCGTGCAGCACCGGATGGCTCCACCCGTCCCGCAGGGCGGCCAGCACCGAGTCGTAGTACCACAGGGTCCCGTCCCGACCGCCGCGAAACAGCGACCAGACCTCCGCGCCGCGGAGTCGCAGGTTCCGGATGGTGCACGTCGCGTTGTGGATCTTGTCCGCGGCCACCACGAGCTTCGTGGAATCGCTGGCGCCGCTCAGGGAGTCGACGAACGCCGTCTTGCGATCGCGCCACGGCGGCTTGGGAATCTCGCGCGCGTCCGAGCAGGCATCCACGATGGCCAGGACCTCCGGGCCGAAGCGCTCCCGGATCGCCGATGCCAGGTCCGAACCACCGGCGTCCTCGATGGCGTCGTGGAGGATCGCGGCCACGATCTCCGTCTCGGTGCCGTCGTGGTCGGCGACCAGCGAGGCCACCGCGAGCAGGTGGAACAGGTAGGGGATGTCCGACCCTTTGCGCTTCTGGTCGCCGTGCAGGGCCACGGCCCACTCGATCGCTTCCCGGGTCGATTGCAGGATCACGGTTGCTCCTCCCACGAGGACGACGACAGGTTCTTCCAGACCAGGATGGCGCCGCCGCCGAGTTCCTCGTCCGGCGGGATGCCGCGAAGCCATGCCCACGAGTTCGCTTCCGACCAGGCCGGGCTCGGCTCCAGGAACGGTCGGCTCTTCATGAGCACGGCGTAGGGACGTCCGACCGAGAACGTGGCGCTGATGGCGACCGCCCCTTCCACCGGCTCGGAAGGAAGCGTTCGCCATTGTAGGCCGTATCGCGATGGATCCACCCTTCCGAAGTACGCCAGCTGGACGGTGCCAATCCCCTCGCGCTCCTGCCAGGCGTGGAGTTCCGGCAGCGCCTGCCCCCAATCCAGGTTGGAATCCACCAGCACCGCCCGTTTCCCGCCGAGCAGTCGCTCCACACCGTTGAATGCCGCCAGCGGAGCGGCGCTGGCACCGACCCCCTGCCCGACCGCCAACGCAACGGCGAGCCACGCGGCGAGACGGCTGCGTCCGGGGCCCCGCAGCGCCGCGGCCACCACCACATGGAGCAGCGGCAGCACCGGCAGCAGGTAGCGGATCCCCACGTTCTTCTTGGTCACGAACCCGAACGCGATGAAGAAGGCCACCGCCAGCAACAGCGGAAGTGCCAACGACCGATGACGACCGCGGGCCACGACCACCGCGGCGATCGCAAACGCGACCAGCGCGGGAATCGGGACCTTCACCAGGAACGCGACCAGGTAGTAGTACCACCACCCGCCGCCGTCCTCCTTCAGCTGACCGAGCAGGTAGGCCGGATAGGGCGCCTCCGCGAGTTGGGTCTCGATGGCCAGCGTGAACGGCGCGGGCAGCGGCGTGGGAATCCCGAGCAGGCTCCCCGGCGGCGGGAATCCGTAGCCCACGTAGAGCAGGAGCAGCGTGGTCAGGCCGAACACGGCCGCGCGGAGCGCCCGGACGGGAAGCGTGCCGCCGGCGGCCACGACGGGGACCAGCAGCGCCGGCACCAGCAGCAGTCCCGACAGCTTGCTCAGGCAGGCCAGCGCGACCAGCGCGCCCACCAGGAACGCACGTCGCAGCGACGGGGAGTCCGAGTAGCGGGCCGTGGCCCAGCCGGCCCAGACCACGAACGCGGCCAGACCGATGTCCGGGGTGACCAGTCGACCGTGCGCCAGCAGGTTCGGACTGGCGGCGGTCAGGAGCGCGCATCCAAGCGCGGGAACGTTGCCCGCGAGTCGACGCGCCCACAGGAACACGCCCAGGACCGTGAGCAGGAGCAGGGCCACGGACGCGCGGCGGGCGCGCACGAGCAGCGAGTGGTAGTCGTCGGGGTGCGCGGCCTCGAAGCGGTAGCCGAGGTCCCACGAAGTCCGGGTGGCGGCGATCTCCGCCGGGGTCGCGCCGAGTTCCGGCGGGGAGCGCAGCAGGGGGATGCCCTGGATCCAGCGCGTGAGCGGCGGGTTGCCCGGATCGATGTGGAGGGCGTCCGTGTGCCAGTACGCCACCGTGAGCGGGAGGTTTCCGAACTCGTCCACCGTGCAGGAGTCCCGTCCCACGGTGCGCCCCGCCAGCAGCAGCGCCAGGACCAGGGGGATCGCCGCGAGTGCAGGACCGCGGCCGGTCACCCCTCCATCCGATCCCGGAATCTGTCGCGAACCGCGTGGTACTCCGGATTCGAGATCCAGAGCAGATGCGCGATGCGGTAGATGTGGTCGGCTTCCCGCTTCGTGATGATCCGGTCCTCCGCCGCGTGCGAAAACAGCGCGGACAGCGTTCGCAGCCGATCCTTCATGGTCGAGTGGCGGCAGTACTCCGCGCAGATCCGCTGCAACTCGATGTCTTTCTCGGGGCGGTCGTCCATGACGTCGTTCAGGAACTGCTCGTCGATCTGGGTTCGCGACGCGGACTCCTCTTCCTTGCGGGAGAAGAGCGTCCTGGAGAAGAGGCCGCGCAGCTTCTCCGCGAATCCGTCCAGGACCGTGTGACTCGCCAGGATCGCGCGCACGTGCTCGAGCAGTTCGTCTTCTTCGGGCGCCCGTCCGCTCTCGTTGCCCAGGAGCGTCTCGATCTCGTCCAGCAGCCGCTGCTTTGCGCCCGGCGGCGCCATGGCTCCGGCGAACTCCTTCGTGAGCTCCACGGCCTCGTCGAAGTCGACCGGGCGATCGAGCAGCGCGTCCACCGTCTTGCGGTCGGCTTCGTCCAGATCAAAGCTGTTGAAGAGGACCTTGATCCGGTTGCGCTCCTGCGCTTCCACCACGCCGTCGGCCCAGGCCACGGCCGCGAGCACCTTGAGGAATGCGAGTCGGTGGGACCGGGTCAGCATCAGACGACGTCGTCCTCGCCGAAGTCGTCCTTCACGAGTTCGCCGTCCCGCTCTTCCCGGCGGTAGATCACGCGGCCCGGGTGCAGTTCACCCACCCGGCGCTGCACGGCCTGGATCTGTTCCTTGGGAGTGGATGTGCCGCCGCCGATGCCCAGGCGGGTGATGCCCGTGAGCCAGGCCGGGTCGAGCAGATCGACCGAATCCACGTGATGGGTGTGATCCGGCAAGTGGCGTCGAGAGATGCGGGCCAGGTTGGTGGTGTTGGAGGAATCGAACCCACCCACGATGATCATGGCGTCGGCCCACTGCGAGAGACGCTCGACGGCGTTCTGCTGGTTCTTGACCGGCTTGCAGCGCGTATCCACCGCTTCCAGGTGCGGAACCTTGACCCGTCGGATCTCGGCCACCAGGTTCTCGAAGCGCTCGCGAGTGATCGTGGTCTGGCAGAACGCGACCACCTTGTCACCCAGATCGTCCGGAAGCGCTTCGACCTCTTCGGGCGAGTAGACCACGTGAATTCCGTTGCCGTACGACCGGCTCGCGATGATCTCGGCGTGGTCGGGATTGCCCACCAGGATCACCGCGTACCCCTGGGCCTCGTAGGTGCGGATCTTCCCGTACACCCACTTCAAGAGCACGGGACAGGTGGCGTCGTGGAAGCGGATGCCGCGCCGCTCCAGGCTTTCCTTCAGCTCCTTGGGGTAGCCGTGCGCGGTGATGACCACCTCGTCGATGCCTTCGTGCTCCAGGCTGTCCAGATCGGAGTAGCGTTCCAGCACCGGAATCCCCTGATCGGCCAGGTGTCCCACCACGATCGGATTGTGAACGATGGGTCCGAGGATCGGCTTCTTCTGCGCCTCGGCCATCTCGATGGCGTCTTCCACGCCGAAACACGTGCCCGCCGAGTGGGCGATCACGACTTCCAGGGTGGCGGGAGAGGTGCTGACGGGTTCCGTGGCCATGGCCTTCCTGTTCTGAAGCAGGGATCGAAGGACGCTGGTTCGAGGATAAGCGTCCCCGCGCTCCGGGGCAACGCTCCGCGGCTAGTCCTGCCCGAACTCCTTCCGGAGCGCCTCGCGCAACGCCCGGGCGGGCTCCGGGTTCGCTTCCCGGACGTTGTGGCGCTCGCCCGGGTCGGTGGCCAGGTCGAAGAGCTGCTCGCCCTCTCCGCGAACGAGCTTCCAGAAACCCAATCGGACCGTCCGCAGGCGATCC
>BQJX01000138.1 GCA_021604925.1 Gemmatimonadota bacterium | reverse complement strand
GCTCGACCCCAAGCTGGGCATGCCGCGCGACTGGGACGTCTTTGCGTTTGCGGGCATTCCCTGGGCCGTGGGTCTGGCCTGGTTCTGGGCGCACGCGGTCTCGGAGCGCCCGGCGCTTCGCCCGTTCGGACCGTTGGCGGCGGGGCTCGGTCTGCTGGTTCTGGTGCCCCGGCTGCTGGTCCTGGGCGATCCGCATCTGGCCGTTCATCCGTTCGCGGCGTACCTGCACCTCGATCAGAAGAAGAGCCGCAACTCCCGCCTGCTGCTGGTGAACTACTACGAGGAAAACGGGCGCCAGGACCTGGCCGACGCCGAGGTGGACCGCTGGAACCAGGACTACCCGGAGCGCCGGTTCCTGGTGGCCGGGATCGAGGCGCGGAATCGCGGCGACATCGACGAGTCGATCCGCTGGAACCGGCTTGCGCTGGCCGAGAACCCCCAGTACTTCGACGCGTACAACAACCTGGCCGATGGCCTGCTGCTGCAGAGCCGCCCGCAGGAAGCCGAGCCGCTGCTTCGCATTGCGCTGGCGATCAACCCGGGCGAGGTGGACGTCATCGCCAACCTGGGAACGGCGCTGTACATGCTGGGCGATCCCGCCGGAGCCAAGCGGGAATGGAGCCGGGCCCGGGCCCTGCGCCCGGACGGCTACTACGTGAACCGGAATCTGGCCCGGATGGCCCAGGGAGAGGGCGATCGCGACACCTACGAGATGCTGCTGGGCGAGGCGGCCGTGTCCCCCCAGGCGCACGCCGACATCGTGGCGGAGTGGGGGGACATCCTGAGCGGCCGCGGCTTCGACGAGCAGGCGCGCCAGGCCTACGCCGAGGCCCTCCGACGCGGGCTCGCCGAGCCGCGGCGGGGCGAGCTGCTGGCGCGATTCCCGGACCTGGCGCCGCCGCCGGATTCGACCCAGGCCCCCTGATTGCGGCCACCTCCGCGCTTCCGTGACCCGGGCGTGCCGATGGAGTGGGCCCCGTCAGACTTGCCGGATCGACCCGCTAGGGCTTACGATCGCTGGCCGGCGCCGCGAACCCCGCGGGATCGCCGACCCCATCCGTCCGGGAGACAGCCATGAAGATCAAGGTGCAGGAAATCGGTGGAGTCCCGGTGCTCGAAGTCTCCGGGGAGATGTACGGAGGCCCCGAAAACGTGAAGCTCGTGGAGCTTCTGGACGAGCAGATCGCGGCCAAGAAGAAGGAGGTCGTGATCGACATGAAGAAGGTGAAGTGGATCGCCAGTACCGGCCTCGGGATCCTGGTGAAGGGGCGGACCAACTTCGCGGATGCCGGCGGCACCGTGCGGCTGTGCGGCCTGAACGAGCGCGTGCTCACGCTGCTCCAGATCACCAAGATGAACTCGCTCTTCCAGGTCCATGACACGCGCGAGGAAGCCCTGGCCGCCATCCAGGGTTAGGCCCCCGGGCCGGGATCGTCGCCCGGGGCCCTCGGATCCCGTATACTCCTTCACTCGATCCACGCGAAACGTTTTGCCGGCACCCGGCCGCCTCGTTTGCGGGCTCCCGCGGAGAACTCCCCGATGCTGACCCTCCAGGAGATCATCCTTCGCCTTGAGCGATTCTGGGAGCGCCAGGGCTGCGTGCTGGCCCAGCCCATCAACACCGAGGTGGGCGCGGGCACGTTCAATCCCAATACGTTCCTGCGGTCGCTGGGCCCCAAGCCGTGGCGCGTGGCCTACGTGGAGCCCTCACGGCGTCCCAAGGACGGCCGCTACGGCGAGAACCCGAATCGCGTGCAGGAGTTTCACCAGTACCAGGTGATCCTCAAGCCGTCGCCGGACGACGTGCTCGATGTCTACCTGGACAGCCTGCGCGATCTGGGAATTCCCCTGGAGAAGCACGACGTCCGCTTTGTGGAGGACGACTGGGAGTCGCCCACGCTGGGTGCGGCCGGGCTCGGTTGGGAAGTGTGGCTGGACGGCATGGAGATCACGCAGTTCACGTACTTCCAGCAGGTGGGAGGCATCGAACTGGAGCCGATCTCGGTGGAGCTCACCTACGGGTTGGAGCGGATCGCCATGTACGTGCAGGGCGTGGACCACATCAAGGACGTGCGCTGGAACGAAACGTTCACGCTGGCCGACGTGAAGCACGAGTTCGAGCGGGACTTCTCCGCGTACAACTTCGAGAAGGCGAATGTGGACCTGCACTTTCGCCTCTTCACGGACTTCGAGGCGGAAGCGCGTCGCCTGCTGGATGAGGACTGCCTCTATCCCGCGTACGACTGCGTGCTCAAGTGCTCGCACTACTTCAACGTGCTGGACTCGCGCGGCGCCATCAGCGTGACGGAGCGTGCCTCCTACATCGGTCGGGTGCGGGTGCTGGCGGTGCGTTGCGCCAAGCTGGCGCTCAAGCGGGCGGAAGAGGCGGCCGCGGTGGAAGAGGCGGCCGCGCCGGCGCCGGTCAGGGAGAAGGCGTCATGACCGGCAACGTGCAGCACGATGCCAAGCGGCAGCGGTTCTTCGTGACGGTCGACGGGGAAGAGGCGTACGTGCAATACGCCCGCCTGGACGACGATCGCGTGGACTTCCGCTCCACGTTCACTCCCGATGCGCTCCGCGGTCGCGGCCTCGCCGCGGTGGTCGTGGGCGAGGCACTGGCCTGGGCGCGCGCCGAGGGGTTGGAAGTGATTCCGTCGTGCTGGTACGTGAAGAAGTACCTGGACAAGGAGAGTGCCCGGTGACCGCGGACCTGCTGTACGAGATCGGCACCGAGGAGATCCCGGCCGGCTACCTGCCGCCCGCGGCGCGGCAGCTCGCCCGCGGCGCGGAGGCGTTCCTGGCGGAGAACAACCTCACGCACGCCGGAGTGGAGACGCACGCCACGCCGCGTCGGCTGGTGCTGATCGTGCGCGGGTTGCCGCTTCGCCAGGAGGATCGCACGGAAGAGGTGACCGGCCCTCCCTGGAAGGCCGCGTTCGACGCAGAGGGTCAGCCCACCAAGGCCGCGCAGGGATTCGCGCGCGGTCGCGGCCTGACCGTGGACGATCTGCGTCAGGTCGACACGGACAAGGGTCCCTACGTGGGAGCCACGGTCACGGTGCTCGGCCAGGAGACCGCCGACCTGCTCGCCGAAGCGCTGCCGCGACTGACCGCGGCGATCACGTTTCCCAAGACGATGAAGTGGGGACCGCAGCGTTTCCGTTTTGCCCGTCCCATCCGCTGGATGGTGGCGTTGCTGGGCGACACCGTGATCCCGTTCGAGATCGAGGGAGTGGCCACCGGCCGCGCGACCTTCGGACATCGCATCCTGGCCAAGGGGCCGTTCGAGGTCTCGTCGCTGGCGGACTACGAGGCGGCGCTCCAGAAGGGGCGCGTGGTGCTGCGCGCTTCCGAACGCGCGGAGCGGATCTCCGGAATGCTGAAGGCGGCGTCGGCCGAAGCGGGCGGCGAGGTCGTTCCCGACGAAGCGCTCGTGCGCGAGGTCGCGTACCTGGTGGAGACGCCGTCCGCCTTCGTGGGTTCGTTCGATGAGGAGTTCCTGGAGCTGCCCGATCCCGTCATCACGATCGCCATGCGCGATCACCAGCGCTACTTCGCCATTCGCGATGCGGCCGGCGCGCTGCTGCCGCGCTTCCTGTGCGTGGCCAACTCCGCCCCGGAAGCCGTGGACCAGGTGATGAACGGCAACCAGCGCGTACTGCGCGCCCGCCTGGATGACGCGCGCTTCTACTGGAACGAGGACCTGAAGACCACGCTGGAACAAAAGGTGCCGTCGCTGGGCAAGGTGGTGTGGCTGGAAGGGTTCGGGTCGTTGCTGGACAAGTCCGAGCGGATCGCGGCGCTGGCCCGCGAAGTGGGCGCGGGCGCGGACGAGCAGACGCACGCGGACATCGAACGGGCGAGTCGTCTTTCCAAGGCGGATCTCGTGACCGAGATGATCAAGGACGGCAAGGAGTTCACGTCGCTGCAGGGGGTGATCGGTCGCGAGTACGCGGGTCGCAACGGCGAGCGGGACAGCGTTGCCCTGGCGCTGGAGGAACAGTACCTGCCGCGCTTTGCCGGGGACTCGCTGCCCGGCAGCACCGTGGGGGCGTGCCTGGCGATCGCGGATCGCATCGATACGCTGGTGGGCGTGTGGGCGGCGGGCATGAAGCCCACCGGCTCCAAGGACCCGTTCGCGTTGCGTCGCGGCGTGCTGGGTGCCATTCGGATCCTGCAGGATCGCCGCTTGGGCATGTCCATCGAGCATCTGCTGGCCAAGGCGGCCGATGGCTACGGCGACCGGCTCCAGGATCGCAAGACCGTGCTGGACGAGGCGGCCGCGTTCGCCCGCGATCGCCTGTCCGGCCATCTCGCGGAAGAGGGGTTCGCCGCGGACGTGGCGGCCGCGGTGGTGGTGGCGGCCGGGGCGCACCCGGTGGATGCCCGCGCCCGCTGCGAAGCCCTCACCGCGTTGCGCGATGCGCAGGGAGACGACTTCGATGCGCTGGCCGCGGGCTTCAAGCGCGCCAAGAACATCCTGAAGAAGGGCGCCGCGTCGGGCGAGCCTTCGCGCGAGCTGCTCCGCGAAGACGCGGAGACGCAGCTCTTCGATGCGTTCGCGGCCGTGGATCTGGAAGTGGCCGCCGCCGAGAAGGAGCACCGCTACGCGGACGCGCTGGCCGGCCTGGCCCAGCTGCGGAAGCCCATCGACGCGTTCTTCGATAGCGTGCTGGTCATGGCCGATGACGAGGCCGTCCGCGCGAATCGGCTGCGCCTGCTCGGGCGCATCGTGGATCGCGTGCAGGGAATCGCGGACCTGTCCCGGATCGCCGCGCTCGAAGAGAAGGCGTGATCCGGAGGGCGGGCGCACTGCTCGCTGCTTCCGCCCTGCTGCTCCTGCCGGCCTGTACCTCTGCCCCGGACGATTCCTCGTCGCCCGATCGCGTCCTCGTCTTCGGCATCGATGGCGCCGATTGGGATCGCGCGATTCCGCTCATGCGTCAGGGGAAACTTCCGGCGCTCTCGCGGCTCGCTCGCACCGGAACGTCGCGCACGCTGATTTCGCTGCCGCCCGGCGCGGACGGCCGCGAGCGGCTCTCGCCCACCATCTGGACCACCGCGGCCACCGGGCGCCTGCCAGAAGCGCACGGCATCTACCATTTCGTCACCGCGAACGAATCGGGGGGGCAGCAGCCGGTCACGTCCAACCGTCGCCAGGTGGCTTCGCTCTGGAACATGCTCACGTCGCGCGACCGGCGGGTGGGCGTGCTGGGATGGCTGGTGACCTGGCCGGCCGAAGCGGTGCACGGCTACGTGGTCTCGTCCTACACGCCGTTCATCTTTCGCTGGGGGCAGGGGCAGGCCAGCCGGCCCATCAAGGGGACGCTGGTAGAGGGCGTCCCGGATCAGGTGTGGCCCCCGGATCTGCAGCCCGAACTGGAGCGCCTGAAGGTGGCCCCCGCTTCCGTCACGGACCGCGAGCTGGCGGACCGCTTCACGGGAGTGCCGCTGGGCGCCGATCCGTCCGAGGACCTGGCCGGCTCCATCGACGGCATGCGGTGGTCCTGGGCCGCCGATGCCACCTACGAGGCCGCGTACCACTACCTGGCGGAGCACCCGCCCGGCGGCGAGCGCCCGGAGCTGGAGCTGGTGTACTTTGCCTCGGTGGACGTCATCTCGCATCGATTCTGGAAGTACATGGAGCCCGACACCTGGACCGACGGGCCGCTCGGTGACGACGAAATCGAGGGTTATGGTCAATCCGTGGAGAGCGCCTACCGATCCGTGGATGGAGTGCTGGCCCGGGTGCTGGCGCGCGAAGAGGCCCCGGTTCGGACGCTGATTCTCTCGGATCACGGATTCCGCGAGAATCGGGCGTCAACCCGGTCCACGAGCTCCGGCTGGCACCGCCCCCAGGGGTTGCTCCTGGCGGAGGGTCCGGGGATCCGGAGCGGCCGGTTGCTGGATCCGGGGTCGGTAGTCGACGTTGCCCCCACGGTCCTCTATGCTCTTGGACTTCCCATCGGAGAAGATTTCGACGGGGAAGCCGCGCTGGACCTCTTTACCGAGGAGTATCTGGCGGCGCACGCGCTCACCACGATTCCTTCGTGGGAGACGGAAGTGGCGCCGCTGCGCGAGGGAGCCGCGGTGACCTCGCCCGTGGACGACGAGATCCTGGAGCGGCTGGGCGCGCTCGGCTACCTGGACTGACGAATCGCGGCCACCGGGCCGGAAGGATACACATGCGATGGCTTCGTGAGCGACGACCCTTCCTTCCGCTGCTGGCGCTGGGTCTCCTGGCGGGTTGCGGCGGGAACGGCGGCGAGTCGGATGTCCCCGCCGAGACCGGGCACGGCGCGGCGGCCGGCGCCGCCGGGGCCGCCGATGCGCAGGCGGCCGCCGAGGCCGGTACCTATCTGAACGTGGTGGTGCCGTCCGTGGTGAAGGCCGGCGACGAGGCGTCGCTGCGGTTGCGCGTGATCACGCAGGCCGGACTTCCCGACTACGACTTCGAGGGCGCGTTTCGCGTGGATGTTCGCGGTCCCGTGGAGCTGCCCGAGAACATGACGTTCGAGCCCGCGCAGGAGGGCTTCTTCGAAGCGGAGGGGATCCGGTTTCCGACTCCGGGCGTGCAGTTCCTGCGCGCCGTGGTGCCCGGCGACACCGTGCAGGCGCTGGCCAATTCGGTCAACGTGGCGACCGATCCCGAGTACCACATCTACTGGGGCGACCTGAACGGGCACAGCGATCTGAGCTCCGGCGGTCGCGCGCCGGGTGTGTACTTCTGGTACGCAAAGTCGGTGGCGCTGCTCGACTTCGTGGCGCTCACGGACAACGACGCGTGGGAAGAGCGCACCCTGGACGACGAGACCTTCCGGGAGATCCTGCAGGTGGCCGCCGAGGAGTTCGAAGAGGAAGGGCGGTTCGTGGCGGTGCCCGCGTTCGAGTGGACGTCGTCGACGTACGGCAATCGGCTTGTGTACTTCTCCGAGATGCCGAGTGCGTTGCCCACTGTGGCCGCGGGCGTGGACACGCCGCAGAAGCTGCGCGACCGGCTGCCGGCCGGCAGCGTGGTGGCCATCCCGCATCCGTCGGGCTCCGAGGGAGATCATCCCGTGGATCCG
>BQJX01000137.1 GCA_021604925.1 Gemmatimonadota bacterium | reverse complement strand
GGGCGTGGGTGGCGGCCATCGGCGGTGTCATCCGGGCGGACCTGGGCGTGGGCGTGGAGCAGCAGGTCAAGATCGCCGATGTGGACGGCCTGGTCTCCACGGCGATCACGTGCATGACGGCGGACGTGTTCGGCAACATCTGGGTCGGGACGCGCGAGGACGGGGTGTCCGTGCTGAACCCGGACGGTGTTCACCTGGACGACCTCTCGTCCTTCGACGAACTGCACTCGGACCGGGTGGTGGCCATGGGCTCCCGGGGGAATCGGGTGGTGGTGGTGAGCGTGGACGAGTTCTCTTCGAGCGGCGCGCCCGAGGGCGGCGGATTCGTCATCATCACGGTGGAATCCGACGGCTCCGGCGGATTCACGTACACGCCCCGCTTCGGCGGAGACCTGGAAGTGGGCCAGGACGTGCTCGTGCGCGATCAGGATATCTGGTTCGGAACGAGTGGGCAGGGCGTGTGGGTCCGCGACGAAACCCAGGACCCGGTCGTGCTGCGGCAGGAACTCACCCAGACGGATGGCCTGCTTTCGGCCAACGTGAAGAAGATCGTGGAAGCGCCGCATCACGACCTCAGCGGCCGGAACGTGCTGTGGATCGGGACCGGCCGTGGTCTCCAGACCTACGATCCGGCTACGGAAGTCCTGGAGACCGTTCCCGGGTTCGGCACCCAGAACATCCTGGACCTCTTCGTGCAGGACTCGAAGATGTACGCGATCACCGAGGTGGGCGCAGTGCGCGACGTGTGGGTCCTCGACCTCACCAAGCCGCTCTTCGGATTCCGGGTGCCGCGCGCCCCCTGCCTGGGCGACACCACTGCCTACGTTCCGCGCGACATCGGCGTGGACATGGCCGGGCACCTGGTACTCGGCACGCTCCAGCAGGGCTTTGCCGTTTCGGACAGTCTGTCCAAGCCGTGGTCGTGCCCGCCGTCGCTGGGCCCGCACGCTCCGCAGATCGCGGATCTGCACTTCGCCTCCACGGGAATTCTCTACTTCGGAACGGGCGACGACGATCGGCTCAACACGAACTGGGACGGCGTGGGGGTCTTTGACGGCGAGAACTGGACCTCCATCACCCGCCCGTTGATCCTGCACGGGAACATGACCCAGGTGCACGAGTGGGTGGACGGCACCATCTGGTTCGGGTCCACCCAGGATCAGACGTTCGGCGGACTGAACCGGTACTTCCCGGATACCGGGGCGATCGAGAACTACCACAACCAGGTCTCCAATCCCTCGCGAAGAACCCAGGGGCGCCAGGTCCGAAGCATCAAGGAGGACGCGCTGGGGAATCTCTGGATCGCGTACTCGCAGGCGGATCCGTCGGGCGGGCTGTCCGTCATCGAGCGGCCGCCGAGTCTCGCCATCAAGAACTACGACTGGAGCCTGATCTTCGGCAGCACCACTCCGCTGCTGCGCGATTTCGCGTTCGACTCGCGCGGCCGGATCTGGATCACGACCGGTAGTGTTGTCGAGCGCCCCGGGCAGCTGTACGTGATCGACACGAAGGGCACGCTCTTCGATCTCACGGACGACACCACGGTGGCGTTCAATCTCGCCAATCAGATTTTCGAACTCGGCGAGGTCAAGGACATCGAGATCGATTCCGCGGATCGGATCTGGCTGGCGGGGCAGGAGGGATTGGCCATCGGTCAGATCGATCCCGGCGGCGGGATGTTCGCGTCCTGGAGCAAGGTGGTTCCGAACGCCACCCAGGCCGGGGGACGCAATCCTCTCCCGTACAACGTGGCGGTGCTGGACGCGGAGGAGAACCTCTGGCTCGGGACCGAGAGCGCGGGCATCGTTCGCATCTCGAACGATCGGTCCGTCTGGACCTGGTTCGATCAGCTGGAGGGGTGCCCGTTGCCGGATCAAGCGGTCACGGGGATCCACTTCCAGGCCAACTCGGACGTGGTGTGGATCGGTACCGGAACCGGCGGGATCGCGCGAGTGGACCTGTCCGGAACGCGGGCCGCCCCCGGTGCCGATGCGATCGACGCGCAACCGTATCCCAACCCGTGGGATCCCAACCGGGACCTGCCGCTGGCGTTCCGCGGCCTGCCCTCCGACTCGAACGTGGATCTCCGGATCTACACGGCGGCCGGGGAGCTCGTGCACGAGCAGCTGGACGCGCGCGCGCCCATCTGGGCGGGAGAGACCCTCAGCGGTTCCGTCGTGGAGTCCGGCGTCTACATTGTGCGGGCCACGGAAAAGGCCTCCGGGAGCGTCGTCTTCCAGGCCAAAGTGGCCGTGCTCCGATGAGCAAGCCCGTGATCATCGACGGACACATCCACTGGGGAATGTGGAAGCCGGAGCGCGAGGGATGGCCGAACGCCGGCCTCGAAGACATCCGCGAGGCGCTGCGCCGCTCCGGCATCGACGGTGCCGTTCTCATGCCGACCGACCAGGCCGACAACGAAGGGTTGGCGGCGGCGCTGGCTCCGGATCCGGACGGCTTCCACCTGTTCGCGTGGCTCGATCCGCATCATCCGGATCGAACGATGAGATTCCTGGAGGAACACCAGGCGCACGTGGCCGGGCTGAAGGTGCATCCTTCGCTGGAGCGGATCAAGGTGTCCGACCCGGAGTGGAGCCCGTTCCTGGAGTGGGCCAACGAGAAGCGCCTTCCGGTCATCGTGCACAGCGGTCGCTGGCAGGAGATGGCGAGCTGGAGGTTCTGCCTGGACGTGGCGGAGCGCTACCCGGACGCGGCCATCATCATCGCGCATCTGGGAGGCGACCTGGCCACGCTCCAGCAGGAGTGCTCTCGGGAGATGCAACGCCGCCAGCTTCCCAACGCGTACCTCGGCACCGAGTCGATCCGGGAGTACTACTCGTTGCGAATCGCCCTGGACCGGCTCGGCCCGGAGCGGATCCTCTTCGGAAGCGACTACCCGTTGGGTTGGCCGTCGGCCTACCTGGGCGTGTTCGAGGGTGCGAACCCGTCCGATGAGGAGCGCCGGCTGGTCCTCGGGGAGAATCTCCTGCGACTGATCCGTCGCCGGCGGATCGACTGAGGGCCCGGTGCGGATCCTCCACATCTGCGATCAGAACTGGGTGGGCATGGCGAACGCGTTCGTCGACGCCCACCTCCGGCACGGCCACGAGTCGCGCCTGGTCACGCTGGCCGAGTGCGTCAACGAGTACCCGGAAGACGTGTGCCTGCACCTTCCCTTCCTGCAGGGCACGCCGCTGCACATGACCATGAAGACGGTGATGAACCGGCTGCACGGTGACCGCCCCAAGAACGAGCGGCGCGAATGGGACGGCGTTCCGGAGTGGAAGCCGCGCTCGTCCCTGGAGAAGGCGTTCTTCCGGTTCCGGGAGGACGTACTGTGGAAGGGGAAGATCGAGCGCGCGATTCGCGAGCATCGACTCGACGAGTACGACTTCTACCATCTGGAATCGGGCCTGGGGTTCTTTCGCGACGCTCGGTTCCTGCGCGAGATGAAGCGGCGAGGGAAGCGGGTCGTGAGCTACTACCTGGGGACGGACATGCGCGACCGCGGCGTGATCCCCGCGATCCGGGAGCTGTCCGACCTCAACCTCACCTGCGAGTGGGATCATCTCGCGCTGGATCCAACGCTCACGTACTTCTTCATCCCGTTCGATGCGTCCATCTACGAGTACCGCGAGCCGGCGACGGACCTCCTGAGGATCGCGCACGCGCCGCGCAGCCGCGCGTACAAGGGAACCGACATCCTGCTGGCCGCCGTGGAGCGGGCCAAGTCGCGATGCAACCTGGAACTGGATCTGATCGAGGGCGTCACCCACCGGGAGGCGATGGCGCGCAAGCGTCGCGCGAACCTGGTCGTGGATCAGCTGGGGGATCATCGGGCCACCGGCTACGGGATGAACTCGCTCGAAGGGCTGGCGCTCGGGATCCCGTCCATGACGTCCATGACCCCGGAACTGGCCAGGTTCCTGGACCCGCACCCGTTCATTCTCACGCGCCCCGAGACGATCGAGGACCAGCTGGTCGAGTTGGCGCGCCATCCGGCGTCGCTGGTGGAGCGCGCCCGCGCCGGGCGCGAGTGGGTGGAACGCGTGCACGGAGCGGATCACATCGTGGAGGGGATCTACGAGATCTACCGCCAACGCGGCTGGATGGACGACGAGGGGCGCGCGATCCCGGCGAGCGACGCTGCGTCGGGGCGGGGCTGATGGACCACTCGACCACGCGGGTAGCCCGTCACACGGTCGCCTACGGTTTGGGTTCCGTCGTGGGCGGCATTTCGCGGGCGATTCTGCTGCCGGTTGTGGCCCGGACGCTGGCCCCGGATGAGTACGGCGTTCTCTCGCTGCTGCTGGCCGTGACGAACTTCGCGCACCTCGTGTTCGAGCTGGGCCTCGTCACCTCGCTCATCCGGTTCCACCACGCCACCGAGGACGCCACGGAGCGCCGACATCTGCGCTCGCTGGTGTTCTTCTCCATGCCGCTCATCGACCTGGCGCTGGCCGCGCCGTTGCTGCTGGGCCGGGAGTGGGTGTCGCGGGCGCTGTTCGGGACGCCGGAGCACGGGACGCTGGTGGTGCTGGCCATCGGGATCGCGTTCTTTGCCGCGCAGTTCCAGCTCTTTCTCGGACATCTGCGCGCGGACAACCGCTCGCGCGACTTCGCGATCCTCATGGGCGTCAAGGGCGTCGTGTCGCTGGTGGTCACGCTGACGCTGGTGATCGGCATGGACCTGGGCGTGGCGGGCTTCCTCCTCGGCACGCTGGCGGGGCCGGCGGTCGTGGCCGTGGTGATGATCCCGAGGCTCCTGCTTCACTCCGGACTGCATCTGGAGCGCGCCCGCGCCCGGCTCCGGGAACTCTTTCGCTTCGGGCTGCCGCTGGTTCCCTCCGCGCTGGGACTCTGGATACTCGGCTACCTGGACGTGTACCTGTTGCGGGTGCTCGTGGACCTGGATTCCGTGGGCATCTACGGGTTCGCCTCCGAGATCTGCCTGCCGATCGCGTTGCTGGTCACCTCCATTCATCTCGCGTGGCCCACGTTCTCCTTCGAGCGCGCGCGGAAGGAGGGCGGCCCGCGGGAGCTGGCCATGGTCTTCCGCCACTTCTTCGTGGTGCTGACGGCCGGGGGACTGGCCGTGTCCGTGCTGCGACGGGAGATTCTGGCCATTCTCGCGACGGACCGGTACGCTGCCGCGGCCGACGTCATTCCGTTGCTGGCGCTGGCGACCGTTCTCTACGGGGCCGCCAAGACGTTCGAAACCGGCCTCCAGGTGGCGGGCAACACCCGGCGCCTGCCGCTGTTCGTGTTGTTCGCGGCCGTCGTGAATGCGGGGCTGAACGTGGCATTGATCCCGTCGTTCCGGGAGATGGGCGCCGCCGGGGCCACGGTGATCACGAACGTTCTCCTCGGAGTCGTGGTGTTGAGGGAGTCGAACCGGCAGTTCACGATTCCGTACGAGGTGGGTCGCGTGATCCGGATTCTCGTAGCCGCGGTGGCGGTGTTCCTGGTGTCGGAGCTGCTGCCGCCACTTCCATGGTGGGGGTCGGTAGCCGCGCGCCTCGCGCTGGTGGGCCTGTTTGCGCCGTTGCTGGTCCCCATGCGCGCTCTGTCCGGCGCGGAACTGCGCGGCCTGCCGGGCGAGTTCCGTAGCCTCCTCCTCGGCCGGGGGCGCCTGTGATCAGCGTGATCATCCCCACGCACGGGCGGCGGGATCTTCTGGCGCACACGTTGGACAGCCTCCGGGAACAGCAGAGCGCGCCCGAGTTCGAGGTCGTGGTGATCGACGACGGGGTGGACCCGGAGCTCGGCGCGTGGGTGGCTTCCCGCGATACCGGCCTCACGATTCGAGTGGTGCATCACGAGGTCAATCGCGGACGAAGCGCCACCCGCAACACCGGCATCGCCGAGGCCCGCGGGGACATCGTCATCTTCCTGGACGGGGACATGCGCGTGGTGCCGGGCTTTGTGGCCGCGCACGCCGCCCAGCACGTTGGGAACAACACCGTGGTTCTGGGAAACATCGTGACCGCGCCGGAGCTGGGGCGGTCCGCGTTCGTGGACTACATCGATTCCCGCGGGGTCAAGAAGATCGCGCCCGGCGTGGAGATTCCCGCCCGCTACTTCATGACGGGCAACTCGTCGTCGGCCGCGGACCTGCTGCGCCGCGCCGGCGGCTTCGACGAGGAGTTCAACGAGTACGGCGGTGAAGACACCGAGATGGGGTACCGCCTCGCGGAGCGCGGCGGCACGCTTCGCTACGCCGAGGGCGCCGTCTCGTACCACCTGGACCTGAACTCGGTGCCGCGGATGGCAAACCGGTTGCGCCGCTACGGGGAGCGGATGCTGCCCATCCTCGTGCGAAAGGTCCCCCGCGCGCGTGAAGACCTGGGCCTGCATTTGGCCGAGCCGAACACTCCCGGGGCTCCGTGGTCGCTCCGGGTGAAGCGATGGATGGTGCGGCTGCTCTGTCGCCGCCTTTTCTGGCTTCCCGCGGCTCACGTCGCGGAGCACTGGCCGCGCGCCCTGCGGGTGGACGCCCTGTTCGATTTCGTGCGTGCGGCCGCGTACCTGGACGGCTACCGGCATTCGGGGGGTGAGGGCCGATGAAGCGCCTCGGATTCGGGTGGGCCGTCTTTGCGCTGGCGATCGTGGTGTACCTGGGGACCCTGGGTCGGTTCTTCGTCTCGGACGACTTCCTGAACATGGAACGCAACATCGTGCTGACGCTGGCGGACCTGCTCTCCCTTTTCTCCACGACCGATGTCGACTTCTTCCGTCCCATTCCGCGGCTGCACTTCGGGCTGCTGCAGGGATTCGTGGGTGATCGCGCCATTGTCTGGAACGCGGTCGGACTGCTGCTGCACGGACTGGCCAGCGTGCTCGTCTACCAGCTGGCGCGCGAGTTCCTGGGAAAGTCACGGGAAGTGGCGGCACGCTGGACCGGCGTGCTGTTCGCCGTGCACTTCATCCACGTGGAGCCGGTCCTGTGGGCGTCGGGCGTGACCACCACGTACGTGACGGTGTTCGTGATCGCGGCGTTGCGCTTGCATCGGCGCAGCCGTCGGACCGGACGCGCCCGCGACCTGGTGCTGGCCGTGCTCGCATTCCAGGCCGCACTCCTG
>BQJX01000136.1 GCA_021604925.1 Gemmatimonadota bacterium | reverse complement strand
AGATGGGCCAACTCACCGATCACTCGGGGCGTTTCACGATCGATCTTCCGCCCGGCCGCTACGAGGTCCGTTCGTCCTATGTGGGCTACCAGACCGGCGTGGTGGATGAGGTCCAGATCACGGCCGGCCAGACCGCCCGGGTCTCGTTCGACCTCACGGTGGAGCCCATCGAGATGAACAAGATCGTGGTCTCGGCGTCGCGCAAGGAGGAGCGCGTGCTGGACGCTCCCGCCTCGGTGCAGGTGGTGGAGCAGGTGGAAATCGAGGAACGGACGGTGCTGACGCCGGCCGATCACCTGCAGGGCCGCGCGGGAGTGGACGTGCAGCGCGCCGGCGTGAGCCAGGGCACCGTGGTGATCCGCGGCTTCAACAACATCTTCTCGGGAGCCACCCTCACGCTCGTGGACAACCGGATCGCCCGGGTCCCCTCTCTGCGCTACAACGCCCTCAACCTGATCCCCACCGCCAACGAGGACATCGAGCAGATCGAAGTCGTGTCGGGTCCGGGATCGGCCCTGTACGGACCCAACAGCGCGAACGGCGTCATGCACATCCGCACGCGGTCACCGTTCGACTCCGAGGGCAGCAGCGTCTCGATCGGCGGCGGCGAGCAGGATGTCTTCCTGGTGTCCGGGCGCCACGCGGGCAGTTCCAACGAGAAGATCGGCTGGAAAGTCTCCGCGCAGTACTACCAGGCCACGGACTTCGAGGTCACGGACGCCACGGAACTGGCGGCGCTGGCCCAGTTCGAGACGGCGAATCCCGGCGCGAGCACGCGCATCGCGCGGCGCGACTTCGACGTGGACAAGGTGGCCGCCGAGGGGCGTCTGGACATGCACGTGACGGACGACGCACTGGTGGCCGTGAGCGGCGGCTGGAATCGCATCAACACGATCGAACTCACCGGACTCGGCGCCGCCCAGGCCAAGGACTGGAACTACGGCTACGGTCAGGTGAAACTGAACTGGCAGGACTTCTTCCTGCAGGGCTACGTGAACGCCAGCAACTCCGGCGACACGTACCTCCTGCGGACCGGAGCGGATCTGGTGGACCGGTCCAAGTTCTACGCGGTCCAGGGCCAGCACCAGTCGAACGTGGGGGGGCGCACGCATCTGGTCTACGGTGTGGACGGGCTGTTCACCCGCCCGGACACCGACGGCACGATCAACGGCCGCAACGAAGACGACGACAACATCAACGAGATCGGCGGCTACGTTCACTCCGAAACGAAACTGTCCGACCAGTGGGACTTTGTGGGCGCGCTGCGGCTGGACGACCACAACAAGATCGAGGATCCGGTGCTCTCGCCGCGCGCCGCGCTGGTCTACGGCCCGGCCACCGGCCACAAACTCCGCGCCACGTACAACCGCGCCTACTCCACTCCGTCCACGAACAACCTGTTCCTGGATCTGGTGGTGGGGGACTTCTCGTCCAGCGGGCTTCCCCAGCAGATCCGCGCCAAGGGCGTGCCCGACGCGGGCTTCCGGTTCCAGCGCGACGCCATGGGCGGCGTGGACGGGCTGTACATGCTGTCGCCGTTCACCTCCGCGCCCAAGGGCGGACCCACCCAGTTCCTCCCGGCCTTTGCTCCGGCGCTCTGGGAAGAGGCCATCGGCATCGTGATTGCGGGTGGCGGCGATCCCGCGCTCGCGGGAATCCCCACGCCCACGTCCGCGCAGGTCGGCACGTCGCTGATGAAGATCAACCAGGAACGCACGTCGGCGTCGGATCCGCTGTTCCTGGCCGCCACGGGTGCCGAGGTCGTGGACATCGAACCGATCCAGGAGACGATCAACAACACGTACGAAGTCGGCTACAAGGGCCTCATCGGCCGGCATCTCGTGGCCGCGGTGGACGTCTACCACAGCCGGATCAAGAACTTCGTGGGACCGCTTCGGATCGAGACCCCGAACGTCTTCTTCGATCCGGTCAGCTTGAACACCTACCTGAACGGATTCCTGGCTCCGGCCGACGCCGCCACGCTGACCGGGACCATGGCCTCCATCCCGCTGGGCACCGTGAGCCCCGAGAACGAGACCGATCCGGGCGATCTCATTCTCACGTACCGCAACTTCGGCGATGTGAACCTGACCGGCGTGGACACGGCCATCCAGATCCTCCTCGACGAGAACTGGAGCGCGCTGTTCAGCTACTCCTTCGTGAGCGAGGACTTCTTCGAGAACATCGAGGGCGAGCTGGATTTGGCGCTGAACGCGCCCGCAAACAAGGGCGGCGCCACGGTTCGCTACCAGACGGACACCGGCAAGGCCAGCGCCGCGGTTCGCTATCGCTGGGTGGACGCCTTCCCCGTGGAGTCCGGGGTGTACCTGGGCGACGTGGACGCGTACCATCTGGTCGATCTGAATGCGGCCTACGATCTCACGTTCACCACCACCGCCTCGCTGGTCGTGCAGAATCTCTTCGACCACAAGCATCGGGAGTTTGTCGGTACTCCGGAACTCGGTAGACTGGCCATGATTCGGGTGACCCAGTCGTTCTAGACCGATTGCGGGGCAACGCCCCGGAAGGAGAACCATGCCCGGTCGTGACAAGACGGTCCTGATCCTCGGAGGAGCAGGGCTGGTAGGGACGCAGTGCGCCAAGCGGATCGCACGGGAGCACGCCGTGGAGCGCATCGTCCTGGCGTCCCTGTTTCGCAAGGAAACCCAGGAATCGGTCGTCGCCCTCCAGGATCGCTTCCCCACCATCGAGTTCGATGGCTACTACGGGAATCTCTTTGTCCGGGGCGAGCCCACGCCGATCAGCGAGTCCGTGGAGGAGATCAGCCCCCGCGAGTTCGCCGAGGACGAGGAACACCGCCAGGCCATCTTCGACGACCTCTTCCTGGACTTCGAGACCGCGTACCGGGGATCCCGACTGGCCCGGCTGATCGCACGCGAGCAACCCGACGTGGTCGTGGACACGGTGAACACGGCCACCGGCATCAGCTACCAGGACCTGTTCTCCAGCTCGTTCGTGGTCTCCCGCGGCCTGGAAGAGGCCAAGACCGACGGAGTCTCCAGCGGGTTCAACGCGGACGTGCAAAAGCACCTCATCTCCGCGTCGGTGCCGCAGCTCATCCTGCACGTCCGGCTGCTCCACCGCGCCATGACCGAGGCCAAGACCCGCATCTACGTGAAGGTGGGCACCACCGGAACCGGCGGAATGGGGCTCAACATCCCGTACACGCACGGCGAGGACAAGCCGAGCCCCACGCTCATGTCCAAGACGGCCACCGCGTTTGCCCACACCGGGCTGCTGTTCCTGATGGCCCGCACGCCGGACTGCCCCATCATCAAGGAGATCAAGCCGGCGGCCATGATCGGGTACCGCAACATCGGGTTCGAGCAGGTGCGCGGCCCGCAGTTCCGACCGGTCCCGAACGGCTCCGGAAACGGCGAGCGCGTCCACATGGTGACCGGCGAGCCGCTGGATCTCTACGAGGCCGCGCAGCAGCGCCTGGGCAAGACCCTCGACAACGAGCCGGACTTCGATGGATTCACGCCGCTCCAGGCTTCGGACGGAACGCCCGAGCGCCTCACGATTCCGTGCGTCAACACCGGGGAGAACGGCATCTTCACGCGCGGCGAGTTCGAGGCGATCACCGCGCTCGGCCAGATGGAGTTCGTGACCCCCGAGGAGATCGCGCAGCTCGTCACGCTGGAGATCCAGGGCAACAACACGGGTCGGGACGTGATCTCGGGGTTGGACTCGTCCATCCTGAGCCCGTCGTACAAGGGCGGCCTGATCCGGGAAGTGGCCATCGACGAGCTGCAGAAGCTGGAAGATGAGAAAGGCGTGCCGTCCGTCGCGATCGGGCAGCTGGGTCCGCCGCAGCTCGCCAAGTACCTGTACGAGGCGTATTTCCTGCGCCACCTGTACGGGACCGTGGACAACGTGATCGCCGACGAGGCCGGCAACCAGCGCAGCGCGGAGGATGTCTCGGCCGAGATGCTGGCGGCGGTCTCGGTCAGCCCGCTGCGCCACACGATCGCGTCGATCGGGATCCCCATCCTGTTCCCGGACGGCCGGACCATCCTGCGCGGCCCCGTCATCAAGATCCCGGCCTACAACAAGAAGGCGCACATCATGGAGCTGACCGACGAGTCCATCGATGCGTACGCCCGGAAAGGCTGGGTGGACCTTCGGCCCGCGCACATGGGATGGTGGCTGGAGCGCTTCCGGAAGATGCGCAGCTCCGTCTTCCGGCGCGGCTCCAAGTGGAGTTCGGAACGGTTGGACATCCGCTCGTACCTCTTCGAGGAGATCCGGATCGGCCAGGTGGTCGCCTGGATCTTCAACAATGAGATCGAGCCCCGCGGCCACCGTATCAAGTAGAGTGGTCCCCGGGAATCAAGCCGGGGGGAGCAACGTGACCGCTGGACCTGTGCTGGTCGGGCGTGTTCGGGACGCGCTGGAAAAGCTGGGGCACACCTCGTCGGCCCCCATCAGCGTGGAGGACGTGGCCGCTCTGGTCCGCGCCACCCGGGAAGCGATCGCGGAGCTGGCGCGAGCCCGCGGCGAGACGGACGAAGGCGGTCCGGGGCACGTCATCGAACTGCGCGCCCTGCTCCATCGCATCCTGGACCAGGCCGTCGAGCGACCGCTGCGTCAGGCGGTGAACGACACGCCGTTTGCCGATGAATGGACGGAGCTCCTCATCCAGGCCGTGCAGGTCTCGGACTTCACCGTGGGGCCCCTGTTCCTGGGTCGCGCCCGGCACTGCGGCGACCGCACGCTGTTTCTTCTGTCGCCGCGCCGCAAGGAAAGCCGCGTGTCCTGGTCGGAGGCCCGCGCGCGCGTGGTGGAGATCGGCCGGGCGCTGCTGGCGCTGCGCCGATCCGGGGAGATCGGCCCCGACGCGGGCCCCGTGGCGCTGCTGGGCGCCAACTCGCCGGAGATCGCGCTGTTCGACCTGGCGTGCCTGGTCACCGGAACCCGCAACGTGCCCGTCCCGGCCAACTCGCCCGCCTCGCAGGTGGAGTTCATCCTCCGGCACTCCGACGCCCGCGCCCTCTTCCTGGGCGACGAGGTGGCGGCCAAGGTGGCGCTGGACGGGATGCGGGCCGGCCGACCCGCCCGCGTCCACTGGCTGGACGGCCGCCTGGACGGAACCGACCGGATTCGGTCGCTCGCGGACTTCCTGCGCCTGGGCGATCCGATCACCGAGAGCGAGCTGCTGGAAGCCGTCTCCCGGGTGCGCTCCACCGACGTTGCCACCGTGATGTACACGTCGGGGACCACGGGAGAGCCCAAGGGCGTCCCGTTCACGCAGGGCAACCTGGTGACCAAGCGCTTCGCGCGGGCCGCCGCGTGGCCGGACATCGGCGGCGGGGACGTCTTCCTCTGCTACCTTCCGCTGTACCACACGTTCGGCCGGTGGTTGGAGATGCTCGCGTGCGTGTTCTGGGGCTCCGTCTACGCGTTCGTGGAGGACGTCTCGGTCGAAGCGTTGCTGCACGCGTTCCAGCGGGTTCGCCCCACCACGTTCATCTCCGTGCCCAAGAAGTGGATCCAGCTCGCGGAGGCCGTGGCACCGCTCAGCGACGACGCGGAACCGCACCCGGAGCGCGACGCGCAGATTGCCCGCGAACTGGTGTCGATCACCGGCGGGCGGCTCAGGCGCGGCCTGTCCGCCGCCGGCTACCTGCCGCCGTCCGTCTTCGCCCGCTTCCACTCCGCCGGCATCGAACTGCACTCCGGCTTCGGCATGACGGAGGCCACCGGTGGAATCACGATGACGCCCCCGGGCGAGTACCGCGAGGACTCCATCGGCAAGGCGCTGCCCGGCATCGAGCTGCTGGTGGCCGACGATGGAGAGCTGCTCATCCGCGGCCCCTACGTCACCCCTCCCGCGGAGGACGACGAGCCCCGCCCCGACGGGTGGTTCGCCACCGGCGACATCGTCACGCTGGACCCGGAGGGGCACCTGCGCATCATCGATCGGAAGAAGGAGATCTTCAAGAACGTCCAGGGCGAGACGATCTCGCCGCGTCGCGTGGAGAGCCTGTTTGCCGAGTTCGACCTGGTGGAGCGCGTCCTGCTGATCGGGGATCGCCGCGAGTACTGCACGGTGTTGATCGTGCCTTCCGCGGATCTGCGCGAGGAGTTCGCCGACACGGCGGACGGGCTGGTCATGGACTCTCCCGAGCTGCGGGAGCTCTTTGCGCCGATCGTGTCCACGGTGAACCGGTTCCTCGCGCCGTTCGAGCGCCTGCTCGACTTCGCCATGCTCTCGCGCGACCTGGATCTGGAGCGCGGCGAACTGACCGCCAAGGGCACGCCCCGCCGCAAGCTCGTGGCGGAGCGCTTCAAGGACGCGATCGAACCCATGTACTCGCGCGAGGCGCTCCATCTGGCCGTGGGTGACCTGCCCGTGAAGATCCCGCACTGGTTCCTTCGCCAGACCGGGATTCACTCACGCGAGATCCGCGCCCGGGACGGCGGCATCGAAGTGGCCACCACCGGGCAACGGCTGGACATCGCGCGGCTGGAGGGATCCCGCGTCCGCGTCGGCGACCTGGAGTACGACGCGGGCGGCGACACGCTGCTCATCGGGGAGATCTTCGGGCGGGCGGAGTTGTGGCTGGGGAACGAACCGGTGGCTGCGTTTGCGGGCCCCGGGATCCAGCACTGGTGGCGACGCGGGCAGCGCTTCCAGGTGGTCACGTCGCTGCTCGCGCGCCCGCTGCAGGACTCGTCCGGGGCCGACCCCGAGACCACGTGGGTCGGGGACACCGGACTCGACGTGGGTCGGTTGCACGAGTTCGCGCGGTCGCTCCGCTCGCCGAACGTCGAACGCCGCCGCGAAGTAGTGGAACTCCTGCGGGAGACCATGACCGGCGAGCGCCCCGACATCGATCGCCTGGTCCGCGACGTGCTGCGCTCCGGCCTCCGTGACCCGGAACTCCGCGGGGAGTGCTTCCACGCGTTGATTCCTGGCCTGAGCCCGATCGAACTGGACGAACTCCTGATGGGGCTCCTGGACGACGAGTCCTTCCCGTCGGACCACGAGGCCACGTTGATCGGGCGCGCTCAGCTGCGAGGCGACCAGCTGGAGCAGCTCCTCGGCCGCGTGCGCACGCTGGCCGAAGAGACTTCCCAGGGTGCGTCTCCCCT
>BQJX01000135.1 GCA_021604925.1 Gemmatimonadota bacterium | reverse complement strand
CGCCACCGGGGCGGAGCCGGAGCCCGGCACGTCGGCGGTGTCCTGGATCGGGCAGCGGTGCGCCTCTCGCCAATTTTGTGTCATTCGCTTTCTCTGTGCTAATTTCCGAACCGGTCCCCGCCGATACCCCTAGGAGACGTTCCCCCCGCAGGTCGGCACCATGGTCGTGAGTCCCTCCCTGGCCGGAATGGCCGGTGTGCAGTCCGCCTGGACGCGGCACGCCAACGCCTCCCACAATCTGGCCAACCTCAACTCCGAGGCATTCCACAGCCTCCACACGGTCCAAACCGAGTCGGCAAGCGGCCTTCCCGAGGCCCATACCGTGCGGGCCATCGCACCCGGCGTGGATCTCGCCGAGGAGTTCACCCAGCAGATGATGGCCCAGCACCAGCTGGAGGCCTCCATCCACGTGATGCGAACCCAATCCGAGATCATCGG
Source organism: Gemmatimonadota bacterium (assembly GCA_021604925.1). Lineage (GTDB taxonomy): Bacteria > ARS69 > ARS69 > ARS69 > ARS69 > BQJX01. The sequence continues at coordinate 6,697 of BQJX01000135.1, read as the reverse complement.
TACGATTCTGGACGTTTTCGGCTAGGACGCTGCAACTCCCCGCGCTTCCGGATCCGTTCTCCCAACGTTGAGCATTCCGACTCACGCATCGCCCTGCCACGCCCTCTTCGCCGGGATGGCTGAGCTCTTCCACTATTCCGGAGGTTCCTCATGTCCCTGCCACGGCTTTCGTCTCGGCTCCGTCTCTTCCTCCCGCTAGCCGCGGGACTTCTGCTGACCACCTCCGCCCGCGCGGCGGTGACCTTCTCCGGCACGATCTCGTCCGACACGACCTGGTCGAACTCGCCGGATCCGATCGTCAACGTCACGAACACGGTCACCATCAACCCCGGCGTCACGCTCACAATCGAGCCCGGCGTGACGGTCAAGATGGCGCTGAATCGCGACTTCACGGTGAACGGCACCCTCAACGCGATCGGCGGAACGACCGCGGATTCCACCATCTACTTCACGTCGATCCGCGACGACAACCTGCCCCCTCCCGGCGGCGACGACACGAACGGCGACGGCAATGTAACGGCACCCGCCAACAGCGACTGGGGCAACATCCACTTCACGGCGACCGGCGGCGGCACGCTGGAGAACTGCGAAGTCTGGTTCGGCGGCTGGTCGTCCGAGGGGTCCGTGGTCTGCACCGGATCCTCCCCGTCGATCATCGACTGCGACATCAACGCGGGCTACTACGGGATCCAGTGTCTGTCGGGAGCCGCCCCGACGATCAGCGGCACGGATGTGAGCGCGTGCACTTCGGTGCCCGTGGCCATCTCCATCGACTCGAACCCCGTACTGAGCTCCGTCACGTTTGCGTCCACGTCGGACAACGGTTTCGACGCCATCGGCATCCTGTCCACCACGCTGACGGGCGCCAATTCCCTTCCGGTACGCGGCACGACGATCGGCGGCAGCCCGATCCCCAACATCACGTATCTGCTGCTGGGCGACATCACCATCGCTCCGGCCGCCACGCTCAACGTGGACGCCGGGGTCATCGTGAAGTGCCTCAACACGAGCACCGACATCCACGTGAGCGGCACGCTGAACGCGATCGGCACGGCTGCCGCGGACAGCCAGATCGTGTTCACGTCGTTCAAGGACGACAACCGCGGCGACCCCGCGGACACCAACAACGACGGTTCCACCACCGCCCCCTCGTCCGGGGACTGGGGCGGAATCGTGTTTGCCCCCGGCTCCGGCGGCCTGCTCGACTACTGCGCCGTGCAGTACGGTGGGTACAGCACGAACAACTCGTGTGTCTACATGGACAACGTGGGCAGCGCCGTCACGATCTCCAACTCCGAAATCGGCGACTCCAGCTACGGAATCGAAGTGCGCGGCGTGTCGGACCCCACTTTGACCAACAACGTGGTGTCCAACTGCGCGAACACGCCGGTGCTCATGTCCGTGTCCGCCAACCCGACCTTCTCCGGCAACTCGTTCGTCACCAACGGCGTGACTGCGCTTGGCCTGCTGAATGAAACCGTGAACGTGGACTCGCAGATCTTCAAGCGCACCGTGGCGGGCTTTACCAACATCACGTACGTGCTCATCGGGAACCTGACGATGGACGTGGGGACCGTGCTCACGGTGGATCCCGGCGTGGTCGTCAAGATGCGCACCGGCAGCACCGTCCTGAATATCAACGGCGGCCTCCAGGCGATCGGCGCTCCCGCGGACTCCATCGTGTTCACGTCCTGGAAGGACGACGTGCACGGCAATCCGGCGGACACGAATGGCGACGGCTCGGCCACGGTCCCGGCGCACAGCGACTGGGGCTGGATCAAGTTCCTGCCCACGGCCATCGACTCCGTCAGCAACCTGGACTACTGCTTTCTCGGATACGGCGGTTGGGTCAACTCGCAGCCCTGGAACGGAACGATCTGGTGCAACAGTTCGTCTCCCACGATCACGAACTGCAACTTCTGGAACGACCGGATCGGCGTCCGGGTCGACGGAACCTCGTCGGCCACGATCACCGGCAACAACTTCTTCAACAGCCTCAGTGTTCCGATTCACATCTCGGCCACCTCCACCCCGACAATCTCCGGCAACTCCTACAGCGACAACGGATTCCACGCGCTGGGGCTCATCTCCGAGACCCTGGCCTCCAGCGCCACGCTCTCCGTCCCCACGGCGGGCGTGGCCCAGTTCGGCACTCCGTTCACCTACTTCCTGGCGCAGGGAGCGATCACGGTGGGTGGAGGTTCGGTCCTCACGATCGACCCGGACGTGATCGTCAAGTTCGACTCCTACGGGATCAACATCGCCGGCGGCCTGGTGGCCGAGGACCTCGGCGGCTCGAATCCCATCGTCTTCACGGACATCAAGGACGACAGCCACGGCGGCGACTCCAACGTGAACAGCAACTCGAACGGACCCGGCAACTCGGACTGGCCGGGCCTCACGTTCCAGGACGCGTCGGACGATGCGAACTGTCGTCTGATCGGATGCGAGTTCTGGTACGGGGGATCGTCCACTCCGAAGGCACCCGTTCGGATCGAGCAGGCCAATACCACGGTCGATGACTGCTCGTTCGAGTTCAACAACCACGGCATCTGGGTGCAGGGCATCGCCAGCCCGTCGATCACGAACAACCTCATTCGTCAGTCCTCGTCCATGCCCATCGTGATCGACATCCTGTCGAGTCCTACGTTCTCGGGGAACGTGTTCGACAGCAACGGAATCACGGCGCTGGGCTACGTGGGCGGCACGCTGGCGCAGGACGGCACGATTCCGGTTCGCAACCTGGCCGGCTTCACGAACATCACGAACGTCCTGGACTCCAACCTCACGGTCCTGTTCGGCGCCAACCTCACGATCGATCCGGGGGTCGTGCTGAAGGCCTGGGACGGAGCCAGTCCGTTCTGGGCGGTGGGAGGATCCATCACCGTCTCCGGCGGACTGATCATGGATGGAACGCCGGGCAACCGCATCGTGATCACCTCGGTGGAAGACGACACCGTCGGCAATCCTCTCGATACGAACGGCGATGGCGCGCTCACCACCCCGGCTCCCGACGACTGGAACTACGTGCGGTTCCTGGACGTGAGCGACGACGGCGTCTCCGTTCTCGACTACGTGGACCTTCGGTACGGAGGCGCATCGTCGCTAGGGTCCGTGTCGATCGACTCGGCCAGCCCTACCATCAGCAACTGCACGTTCCAGGACTCGAACCTGGAGGGCATCGGGATCACGGGAGTCTCCAACCCCATCGTGTCCTCGTGCGCGTTCACGCGATGCACGCGTACCCCGGTGGCGCTCAGCCTTCTGTCGAACCCGGTGTTCTCGGGCAACACCTTGAACGACAACTTCTACAGCGCGCTCGGCGTGTACGGCGAGACGCTGGCGCAGGATGTCACCTGGGCCCGCCGCGCGTTCGCCGGCGATCCGCGCCGCGAATACATCCTGATCACGAGCATGACGGTCGGGACCGGCGCCAACCTCACGATCGATCGCGGCGTGACCATCAAGCCGCTTTCCGGCGTGGACCTCAATGTGCGCCGGGGCATCTTCGCCAACGGAGGAGCGGAGCCCGAGAGCCTGATCGTGTTCACGTCGCCGCGGGACGACTTCTACGGCGGCGACACGAACGGCGACAGCACCGACACGGACGGGTTCAGCCTGCGCTGGGGGCATATCAAGATCGAGCCCACCGCCCTCAGCTCCAGCGTTCAGTTCTCCAACTGCGTGTTCGCCTACGGGAGCACGAACGCCTCGGAGGGAGCGGTCACCGTGCAGGGCTCCGTGAGTCCGAGCTTCACGGACTGCCTGTTCTCGCACGGCACGAACGGCATCAACTACACCCAGGCGTCCGGGAATCCGGCCGTGGGGGTCGTGACGGGATGCGACTTCTTCGACCACTCCGGGTTCGCGATCGAGAACACGGGACTTGCGCACATCGTCTCGGCACAGAACTGCTGGTGGGGAGACGACACCGGTCCGCTGGACGCTTCGGACGATACCGGAACCGGCGGCTGGTACAACCCGGGCGGCCTGGGCGATGCGATCACGAACCTGGTCAACTACACGCCGTGGCAGGGCATGGGCCTGGGCAACTTCCACGTGGGCGACGTGTCCCTGAACGGCGAGCTCCACGCGTTCGACGCGGCGCTGCTCTTCCGCTGGCTGGTGCCGGACACCACGCTGTCGGCGCAGCAGCAGGTGTTGGCCGACGTCACGTGCGATGGATCGCCGACCGCCTTTGACGCCGCGTTGATCCTCCAGTACGTGGCCGACCTGATCGTCACGTTCCCGTGCCTCGAGAAAGCAGAGCCGCTTGCGCTCGGTGAAGCCTCCCTGGACGGGCGGAACGCGCGGGCAGCGGGCGCCCGTCCCACCGCGAACCCCGCGACGGCGCTGCGCGGCCTGGAGAACGGCGAGTACAAGGTCTCGCTACCGGACTTCGCTCTGCGGCCGGGAACCACGGTCCGACTGCCGCTTCTGTTCGAGGGCGCGGGCGAGGCGTTCGCCACGCAGTTCCTGATCCGACCCGAGTCCTCGGACCTTCGCATCCTGTCCATCGAGCCGGGGGCGGTGGCCGAGGGAACCCACTTCTACTCCGGCATCCGCCCGGACGGGAGCGCTCGCATCGCCATGGGCTCGATCCACGAGCTGACGCGGGGAGTGGTGGCCGTCCTGGAAGTCGAGATCCTGGGCGACGGTGTGTCCACGGAGTCCGCGCGCCTGGCCTTCACCGAAGCGTTGATCAACGAGCAGAACGTGCTGGGCTCCGCCAGCGATGCCCAGGGTCAGATCGACACGGCCCTGGTCAGCCACGTGCCGTCCGCGTTCGCGTTGGCCCAGAACACGCCCAACCCGTTCCGGCCCAGGACCACCATCTCGTACCAGATCACGGGCGAGAGTGCGTCCTCGGTGGCGACCGACCTCTCCGTGTACAACGTCAACGGACGGCGAATCGCCACGCTGGTATCCGGACAGCAGGTCCCCGGCAGCTACGAAGCCCAGTGGGACGGCCGGGACGAAGGCGGCCGACGCGTCGCCAGTGGCGTGTACTTCTACCGACTGCAGGCCGGTACGTTCACCGCGCAGAAGCGCATGGTTCTTCTCAAGTAGTGCGGCCCAACCACCCATTGATTTGGAAAGGAGCTGGATCATGAAAGCCGCACTGAGAAACCACGAGAGAATCGGAGGCCGGGCCGGGTGGATCACGGCACTGTGCCTGGTGATCCTGGCGACGCTTCCGTTGCCGGCGGCCGCCGTCCTGCTCGACATCGCGAGCGGGATTCCCGCGGCCGTGGGCGACACGCTGGACGTGGCCATCGTCACGGAGAGCCTGACCGGACTGGGCGTGTACTCCTACGAATGCGAGATCACGTTCAACGCCAGCTACCTGCGACTCATCGACGTGGTCGAGACCGGGTCGCTGTCGGCGGGCTGGGGCCCCCCGCTCTTCAGTCCGCAGGCCGGATCCGTGCAGGTGGCGGCGGCCGGAGGGACTCCGCTGAGTGGCGCGGGTGACCTGGTGTACCTGCGATTCGTGGCGGGGCCGAGTTGGGGAACGATCGCGGTCAGCTTCGGTTCGTTCCTCTTCAACGAGGGACTGCCGGTGGCAACCACCTCGAACGGCTCGGTGAGCATTGCCACGCCCGCGAGCGTCTCGGTCTCGCCCAACAGCGGCGAGATCGTGGTGGGCGACGCACTTGCCTTCTCGGCGTTCGGCACGGGAACTCCGCCGTACACCTGGAACGTCACGAATCCGTCGGTGGCCTCCATCGACGCGAGTGGACTCCTCACCGGGATCGGTCCCGGAGCCACGCGCGTCTACGCCGACGACGCGAACGCGGTCCGCGACTCCACGAGCGGTGACATCCTCGTGCGGGCGATGGCGCTGTCCGCACCGGCGTCGATCGGTGCGGCGCCCGGCGACCCCTTCGTGATTCCCATTTCGGTCACGGATCTCACCGGGCTGGACGTCCGCGCGTTCGAGTTCGACCTCACGTTCACGGCCGCGCGCTTCGACGTCGTCGCCGCCACGTTCACGTCCACGATCGCCAGTGCGTGGGGGGCTCCCTCCATGCTGACGGAGCCGGGCCGGGTGCGGATCGCGGCGGCGAATGCCACGGCGCTGTCGGGGAGCGGAGTCCTGGTGCAGCTGATCTGCACGGTTCCGGCCGACGGAACCTCGTCCACGGCCCTCACCCTCACGAACGGCCTCTTCGACGAGCGGTACGTTCCCCTCCACGTGAACGGGTTCTTCTCCACGCTGGTTCCTCCCACGATCTCCATCTTTCCCAACACAGCCACGCTCGCGACCGGCGAGACGCTGGGGTTCGGAGTGTCAGGGGCCACCGCCCCACCGTGGGCCTGGGGGACCACGGACCCGGCGGTCGGAACGATCGACGCGGCGGGGCTGTTCACGGCGGTTGGCGGGGGAGAGTGCTTCGTCTACGTCGAGGACATGGCGGGGGCGAAGGACACCACCGCCGCGATCTCGGTCTGCGACGTGCGCGTGTCCATCCCGAACACGGTCGTCCAGACCGCGATTCCGGCCACCGCGGTCCCGGTACTCGTGGATCGCGATGTCTCGCCCCTGGAGATCTACGGCTACGAGTTCACCGTTTCATTCAACACGACGCGCGTGAACGTGATGGCGGCCACGGACTCCGGTTCGATCAGCTCCGGGTGGGGAGCCCCGGTGGTGCACGTGTACGACGACAGTGTCCGCGTCGTGCACGCGGGC
>BQJX01000134.1 GCA_021604925.1 Gemmatimonadota bacterium | reverse complement strand
CGACAGGTACTCCGCGAATCGCTTGGCCGAGAGCCGCTCGGACTTGCAGGACAGCAGCGCCAGGAACGCACGCCCCGAGGGATCCGGACGCTTCGTGCCGCGCGCGAACAACGCGGGCACGCCGGCGCGCCGGAACGCCGTCTCCAGATGGGCCGAGTACGTCTCCGGCGATCGCAGGAACACGGCCATCTCGTCGAAGGGCACGCCCGCCTCGGCTTCGTCCAGGATGCGACGGACGATCTCCACGCACTCGCGCCCCTCGCCCGGCGCCGACAGGAAGCGGACGGTATCGTCGTCCGCGGGGGCCTCCGGAGGATCCTCGTCGGAGAAGAGCCATCGACCCAGACGATTCAGATGAGTGCCCCCGGCGTCCGCCGTGTCCGGCGTTCCGTTCCCGCCGGGCCCGTCCCACTCCTCGCCGCCCGCGGCGCGCAGCGCTTCCCGGGCGTCGTGGTCGCCGGCCGGAATCGTGGCCAGCACGGAAGGCGAAGAGCGGACCAGCGCGTCCACGAACTCCCGCTCCCGCCGGGTGGCAATGGGAAGGTCCAGCAACAGAATCGGCGCCTTGCGCAGCGTGGCCCAATGCGGACGGCGCCACGCCCAGGTGGCCAGCCGCAGCAACGCGGAGTGATCGGCAATGCGCGCCGACTCGATCTCCTTCTCGAACGCGTTCGCCAGCGCGGTCAGCTCGGCCAGCGTCTCGCGCGGCGCTTCCAGCGTGGCCGTGTCCACACCGGAGAGGCGCAGCTCCTCCAGAGTGACCGCCAGCGACCGTGCGAAGCCCGGAGCCTCGGCCACCTCGCTCAGCCGCGAGATGCCTCCCCCTTCGACCGCCTGGAACGTGGCCCGCGCCGCCACCGCTTCCAGCCCCAGCGCGGTGGCCGGGGTGAGCTGCGCCGAAGCCAGCTCCGAAGCGGCCACGGTGACCACCAGCTGCCGGAAGCCGTACCGATGCACCCCGAACGACGCACCGGCCTGGGAGGCGTGCTGCCGGACCAGGTCGTCCGCCACGTCGCGCGAGGACGCCACGACCAGGATCTCGGTCGCCTTCGGAAAGGACGACAGGAAGTCCACGGCGGCCTGCCGGCGCCGACGACCGAGAGGGGACTCCAGGAATCGGATTCTGGGTGGTTGGCTCATGGAACGGTTGTAGCAGACCCGAGCCGCAGAGGGAACGACGACGGGCGCCACCTCTCGGCCGCGCCCGTCTTCCTGCCCGATCCCGCTGCCGGTGCGGGGCTACTTGCTCCCGGTGAACACCCGGAACAGCTTCTTGAGCGGATCGTAGTAGCGATCCACCACGCGCTCCTTCAGCGGAATGATCGCGTTGTCCGTGATCTTGATGTGCTCCGGGCAGACGTCCGTGCAGCACTTGGTGATGTTGCACATGCCGGAGCCGAACTCGTCCTTGATCTCGGGAATCCGGTCATCGTCGTCCAGCGGATGCATCTCCAGCGAGGCCAGCCGCAGCAGGAAGCGCGGTCCGGTGAACGCCGCCTTGCCGTCGCGGTCGCGCAGCACGTGGCAGACGTTCTGGCACAGGTAGCACTCGATGCACTTGCGGAACTCCTGAACGCGATCCACATCCTCCTGGTACATCCGCATCTTGCCGTCCGCCCCGCGGGGCTTGGGCTTGAACGGCCGGACCCGCTGGTTCTGCTCGTAGTTCCAGGAGACGTCCGTGACCAGGTCGCGGATCAGCGGGAATGTCTTGACGGGCTGCAGCGTGATGGTCTCGCCCGGCGCGAACACGTTCATGCGCGTCATGCAGGACAGGCGCGGCTTGCCGTTGATCTCCATGCTGCACGATCCGCACTTGCCGGCCTTGCAGTTCCAGCGCACCGCCAGGTCGTTCGCCTGCTCCGCCTGGATCCGGTGGATCACGTCCAGCACGACCATGCCGGGATCCACCTTGGTCTCGTACGTCGCGAACTCGCCGCCGTCCTTGTCACCGCGCCAAACGCGGAACGTGCGCTGCTCAGACATCCGCCACCTCCCGGGTCTTCGCCCGCTCCGCGGTCACTTCCTCTTCCAACGGCTCCAGCTCGGACAGCGCGATTCGCTTGAGCTCCGCATCCGGCTCCGGACGCTTCACCTTTTCCACATCCATGGAACCGTCCTTGGACTTGCGGATCACCACGTTGTAGTCGAGCCACTCGTCGCGCTCGCCCTCGTAGTCCAGGCGGGTGTGCGCTCCGCGGCTCTCCTGACGCATGAGCGCCGCCCGGGCCACGGCTTCCGCCGAGACGAGCAGCGACCGAAGCGACAGCGCCTGATTCCAGCCCGGGTTGTACTGGCTGGAGCCGTGCGCCTTCACCGTCTCGGCGCGCTTCTGGATGGCCGCCACGTCGTCGATGCCCTTCTTCAGTTCCTCTTCCACCCGCACGATTCCCACGTTGGCTCCCATGGTGTCCTGAAGCTCGTCGTGGAGCGCATACGGACTCTCGCCCGACTCGCGGTTCAGCGGAGCCGTGGCGCGCCGGAAGGCCTCCTTCACCGCATCGTGGTCCGGAGCCACCGAACCGGGGTTGGCGCGGACGTACTCCGTGGCCCCCATCCCGGCCCGCTGCCCGAACACGATCAGATCCGACAGCGAGTTCCCGCCCAGACGATTGGCGCCGTGCAATCCGGCCGCACACTCGCCGCACGCGAACAGGCCCGGCACGCGGGTCTGCTGCGACTCCGCGTCCACGCGAATTCCGCCCATGAAGTAGTGCAGGGTGGGCCCCACCTCCATGGGCTCCTTGGTGATGTCCACCTCGGCCAGCTCCATGAACTGATGGTACATGGACGGCAGCTTGCGCTTGATGAACTCCGCCGGTCGGCGCGAGGCGATGTCCAGGAACGCGCCGCCGTGGGGCGAACCGCGCCCGGCCTTCACTTCCGCCGTGATGGCGCGCGCCACCACGTCGCGCGTGAGCAGCTCCGGCGGACGACGCGCGCCCTCTGCGCCCTCCAGCCAGCGGGCCGCCTCTTCCTCGGAGTCCGCCGTCTCCGGCGCGAACCGCTCCGGGATGTAGTCGAACATGAAGCGCTTGCCCTCGGAGTTCTTCAGGATGCCACCGTCGCCGCGCACGCCCTCCGTGACGAGAATGCCGCGCACCGACAGCGGCCACACCATCCCGGTGGGGTGGAACTGCGTGAACTCCACGTCCATCAGCTCGGCGCCCGCATCGTAGGCCATGGCCAGGCCGTCCCCGGTGTACTCCCAGGAGTTGCTGGTCACGCGCCACGCCTTGCCGGCGCCGCCGGTGGCCAGGATGACGGCCTTGCACTTGAGCAGGACAAAGCGGCCGGTGTCGCGCCAGTACGCGGCGACCCCCGCGATCTTGTCCCCGTCCTTGAGCAGCTCCAGGGCCGTACACTCCATGTGGGTGTGGATTCCCTGGTGGATGCCGTGATCCTGCAGCGTTCGGATCAACTCCAGGCCGGTGCGATCGCCCACGTGCGCGAGTCGCGGATACCGATGCCCGCCGAAGTTGCGCTGATTGATCAGCCCGTCCTTGGTGCGATCAAAGACGGCGCCCCACTCTTCCAGCTCGTTCACGCGGTCCGGCGCCTCACGCGCGTGCAGCTCCGCCATCCGCCACACGTTCAGGAACTTGCCACCCCGCATGGTGTCGCGGAAGTGGATCTTCCAGTGGTCCCGCGAATCGGCGTTTCCCAGCGCGGCGGCCATGCCGCCCTCGGCCATCACCGTGTGCGCCTTGCCCAGCAGGCTCTTCATGATGAGGCCCGTGTTCATTCCCTGGGCGCTGCATTCGATGGCGGCGCGCAGACCGGCACCGCCGGCACCGATCACCACGACATCGTGTTCGATCGTTTGGATTTCGTTGACGTCCATGAACTAGCCCCAGGTGTTGAGGTCCGTCCAGATCCCCTGCGAAACCAGGCGAACGTAGACGTCCGTGAAGCCGACCCAGAAAAGACTGAACCAGGCGAAGTTCTGGTGCTTCATGTTCAGGATGGTGACCCGCTTCCAGAGTTTGAGGCGCATCGTGGCCTTGCCGCACGACATGCAGTCGTCCTTGCCGCCGATCAGGTGCCGGAACGAGTGGCAGCCGAACGTGTACCCACCCAGCAGGATCACGTTGATGGTCAGGACCAGGCTCCCCACCCCGATTCCGAACTGGCCGCCATCCCAGGGAAGGCCGCCCTTCCAGAAGGAGAGCAGCGCGTCGTAGCCCAGGATCGGGATGAACAACACGGCAAAGAACATGGCGTAGCGGTGCAGGTTCTGGAAGAGAAGCCACGCCGTCTCGCCCTTGTACCGGCGGCTCTTGGCGGTGGGCACCACGGCGCATCCGGGTGGCGACCCCGTGAAGGCGCGGTAGTACGCTTTTCTGTAGTAGTAACAGGTGAATCGGAACGCGCCGGGGAACGCCAGGATGAAGAACGCCGGCGAATGCGGCAGGAAAGCCGGCCACCACGCCGGCCAGTGACCGCCGAACCAGGCGTGATGCTCCGGGGCGCCGCCCGGAACCGCCGCCGCCGAATCCACGAAGATGAGCGGCGAGTAGAACGGACTGAGGTACGGGTCCGCGTAGTAGTGGTTCCCCTGGAACGCGGCCCAGGTGGCGTACACACCGAACGCGCCGAGAACGAGAACAGTGAGAACGGGCTCGATCCACCATCGATCGGTCCGCATGGACCCGGCGAACCCCTCCGGGTGCCCGCCGAGGGCGGGCAGATCCCGCGTCGCCATCGCAGCTCCTTTTGCCAAATGCCCATCATGAACGGATGAAGTGTTTCGGAGTCTACGAGGGGGCCCGGCAATGGGCAAGGAGGGAGTCCGCGTGATAGGGTGCCCGCATGGAGCACGCTGCCAACGCCGCCTCGAATCCGGCACTCACCGTATCCCTCGCTCTGGCCGCCGGCCTGATCGCCCAGGCGGTCGCCCACCACGCCCGGCTTCCCGGGATCGTGTTGCTGCTGGCGGCCGGCGCCCTCCTCGGCCCGGACGTGCTGAACATCGTCCGCCCCGACACGCTGGGATCGGCGCTGAGCCACCTCGTCGGCTTCGCCGTGGCCGTCATCCTCTTCGAGGGTGGCCTCAACCTGGATCTCAAGCGACTCCAGCGAGGCTCCCGCACGATTCGCCGGCTCATCACGCTGGGATCGCTGATCACGGCGGTGGGGGGCGCGCTGGCCGCCCGCTCGATCCTGGGCTGGGAGTGGCGCCCGTCCATCCTGTTCGGAACGCTCGTCATCGTGACCGGTCCCACGGTGATCGGCCCGTTGGTTCGCCGCATCCGCCTCAAGAAGAACCTGCAGACCATCCTGGAGGGCGAGGGTGTCCTCATCGACCCGGTCGGCGCCATCATCGCGGTGGTGGCGCTGGACGTGGCCCTTCACCCCACGTTCGACTCGCTGGCGCTGGGCGTGCTGGGCGTGGCCGCCAGCCTCGGGATCGGCTCGTTGCTCGGCCTGGCGGGCGGCTGGCTGGTAGGGCGTCTCCTGAAGTTCGAGAACTTCATCCCCGAGGGCCTGGAGAACGTGTTTGCGCTCTCCATCGTGCTGGCGCTGTTCCACATCTCCAATCTGCTCCAGGCGGAGAGCGGGATCGCCGCGGTGACCGTGGCCGGCGTGGTCGTTGGCAACACGAAGGCGCGCGTCACGCGGGACCTCATGGAGTTCAAGGAGCAGCTGACGGTGATGTTCATCGGCATGCTGTTCGTGGTTCTGGCGGCGGACGTGCGCTTCGAGCAGCTGCGCGAGCTGGGCGTGCCCGGCCTGCTCACGGTGGCCGCGCTCATGTTCGTGGTGCGGCCGGTCGGAGTCATCCTCTGCTCCTGGGGCGGCACGCTGAATCTGCGGGAACGGGTGTTCCTGTCCTGGATCGCGCCGCGCGGAATCGTGGCGGCGGCCGTGGCGTCGTTCTTTGCGCTGGAGCTGGACCGCGCGGGCCTGTCCGGTGGAACCGAGATCCGCGCCATGGTCTTCCTGGTGATCGCGGTGACCGTCACGCTGCAGGGCCTGACCGGCGGCCCCCTGGCGAGCCTGCTGAAGGTCCGCCGCCCCACCGACAACGGCTGGGCCATCCTGGGCGCCAACGACCTGGGCCTCGCCGTGGGGCGGGCGCTCCGCGACGGCGGCGAGGACGTGACGTTCCTGGACTCGAACGCCGACGCGAGTCACGCCGCGGAAGCCGAGGACTTTCCGATCGTGTTCGGGAACGCGCTCGAGGAGACCACGCTCCTCCGCGCCGGCATCGAGGGGCTGGAGGGCGTGATCGGCATGACGCTGAACGAGGAAGTGAACCTCTTCTTTGCCACCAAGGCGCGCAACGAGTTCAAGGTAAAGCGCTGCTTTGCCACGCTGCACCTTCGGGACGGACACATCACCGAGGCGATGATCCACGAGGCCGGGGTGGGCGTGATGTTCGGCGGCCACCAGGACGTTCGCCTGTGGGAATCGTGCCTGCGACGCGAACTCGGCGTCATCGAGCGATGGAAGTACGAGGGCGAAGACGCGCTGGTGCCGGCCGCCGGCGGTCTGGTGCCGGAGGCGCTTCACAACATTCTCCTGCCGATGATCCGCCTGAACCGCGGCCGCCTTTCCCCGGTCGATGAGACCACGCCGGTCCGCCCCGGCGACGTGATCACCTTCCTGTGCTTCCGCGAGCGGCGCGACGACGCGGTGGAGTGGCTGACCGGGAGCGGATGGACGGAAGAGGTGGCCGCCGCGAAGCCGGAGACCGAGTCGACCCCCGAGGTCGCCAAGCGCTAGCTCGCGGGAGCGCCTACGGAGCGCGGAAGTCCGGGTTCTGCAGGAACTCGTCATCGGTCAGCGTCTTCAGGAAGGCCACCAGGTCGGCCTGGTCCTGCGCCGACAGCGGCAACCCCAGCGGCTGATGCACGCCCAGCAGCGGATCCAGATTCGGCGAACGGACCATGCCGGAGACGTAGTGCTCCAGGACTTCTTCCAGGGTGGCGAATCGGCCGTCGTGCATGTAGGGCGCGGTCTCGGCCACGTTCCGCAGCGTGGGGGTGCGGAACTTGCCGCGGTCGGATTCGTTCCCGGTCTGCGCCATCCGGCCGGGGTCCGGCGGGCTGAAATCGAGCCCGGTGTCGTGGTAGCGATTGTCCGTAAAGAGGATCGATCCGTGGCAGTGGAAGCACTCGGCCTCCTCGCTGAAGAACAGGCGC
>BQJX01000133.1 GCA_021604925.1 Gemmatimonadota bacterium | reverse complement strand
CCCCAGCTCGTCGGCGCCACCGCAATGCCGGGCTCGATGCCGCCGGTCAGCGTGAACTCGCCCGAAGCCGTGCCCCACCCGGAGGCGACCAGGTAGTACGTGGCCGTGGAGCCGCCCGCGTTGGGCACCGCCACCGTGGCTCCATCCGGAAAGCCGCGATCGCCGTCCACGCACGTACCCTCCGGATTCGCGCAGTCGCTGACCAGGAACAGCGAATCGTCCCAGTTGCCGGCGGTGGTCATGGTCGCCACGAAGTGGTGTCCCGGCGGCACCAGCACGCGCCACACCAGATCCCGGCCCTCGGTGGCGTGGCCGGTGCAGCTGGCCCCCAGCGTGAGCGTGTAGTCGTGGAGCGCGAAGAACGTGTTGCCCGTCACCTGGAACGGCGCCACGGTCGGCCCCAGCGTGTACTGGGGCGCGTTGGCCCCCGCGCACACGTCGTTCGGGGGCGGGACCGGCGGCGTGAGGTACCCCACCCGCACGTCGTCGATGGCCACATCGCCCGCGCTGATGCCCCGGTACGTGAATCGCAACTTGAGCAGCCCGGGCACGCCGGCCCAGGAGGACAGATCCACCACCACGTTGCGCCAGGCCCAGCCGCTCTCGGTCACATCGTCCAGCCGGAAGAGCGCGGTCCAGGCCGCGCCGTCCAGCGACGCGTGGACGCGGAACACGGTGTCCACGCCGTGAAAGAAAAACGGATCCGCGCGGTACCAGAACGACAGGTACATGCCCGCCGGCGACTCCGCCTGCAGATCCAGGTCCGGGGCGTACAGCTGCTCCTGCTGAATGACCGAGTCCTGGTGGGCGACCGCGGCGGCCCCCACACCGGTGTGAACCTCGACGGGGTTCGTGGTGGCGTGCCAATCATGGGGGAACGAGCGCAGCGGTACGTAGGACCAGCCGGGTGGAGGAAATGTGCCGGGGTCTTCAAAGCCTTCGTTGAGGAACTCGCCGCCCACGAAGACGCGTTGGCCGGGATCCAGAACGTCGGCCCGGGCGTCCGCGCCGGCTCCCAGCGTCCCGGCGACCGCCAGGGCCAGGACGGCGCTGCCCGCTCCGCATCCCGCCGCCGCCCGAGTCCGGGCCCAGGTCCGGCGTCCCGCCGGCCGACCGCCCCGCATCATCATCCCCACACCCTCTTCTTCTTCCAAGCCAACCCCGAGCATATCGCTCGGCCAGGAAAATGAACAACGGAAAGCGAGCCCAGGCGCCGCCCCGGCTCGCGGATCCGCGAACAACCATCATCCTGTTCGGGGCGAACTGCCTAGTCGATGACGACCAGCTTGCGCGAGAGCTGCCGGCCGGTCGCCTCCAGCCGTACGAAGTAGACTCCCGCCCCCACCTTGATGCCGGCGTCGTCCCGGCGATCCCAGGTGATCGACTTGGGCCCCGCCTGCTCCACGCGCTCGTCCAACGCCCGGACGCGCCGCCCGGTCACGTCGTGGATCGAGACCGACACCCGCCCGGCCTCCGGCAGGTAGTAGCGAAGCTCCGTCCGCAGGCCGAACGGGTTGGGACGCGGAACGTCGAGACGGAACGCCTGCTGCGCCGCCACCTCCGGTCCGTAGTCCACCGAGGTGGGCGCCAGTTGCTGCACATCCAGGATCCAGTCGTCGGGATCGAGCAGCAGGCCCGTGGGCTCCGCGGACACCACGAACGAGACCAGCTGTTCCGCCGAATCGATCTGCTCGGAGAAGTCGAAGTCGCCGCCTGCCGTCTGCACCCGGAAGTCCACTGGCAGATCGAACAGCGACGCGGTGGTCTGCACCTGCCGCACGCCCACGTCCACGCGGTACTGCCCGCCGCCGATGTCCTCGTAGGACCATCCGTACTCGTAGACCGGATGCCCCTCGCCGAACACCCAGGGCGTGAAGAACCAGTTCAGGTCCTGCCCCACGGTGGCGCTGGCGCTCGCGATGAAGTCGGTGGACACGGCGTTGCCGTACGCGAAGTTCGTGTGATAGTCGCGCAGCACCTGCAGGAAGAGCGCATCGTTGTCCAGCACGCCGCGCAGCATGTGCAACACGGACCCGCCCTTCTCGTACGACGCGGGTCCCCACTTGTTGGAGGCCGCGTACACGCCGTCCGTCTCGCCGGACGAGAGCACGCGTCCGAACAGTGCGGTGGTCACGTACGCGTGGTACGCCGCCAGGTCGATCTGGTACTCGACAAAGAGCGCCTCTCCGTACGTGGCAAAGCCCTCCGAGAGCCACACGTCGCGCCAGTCCCCGTACGTGACGCAGTCGCCGAACCATTGGTGCGTCATCTCGTGGACCAGGATGCTGTCGTACGTGTTGGTGGAATCGACCAGCGTGCGGGCGTGGCTCACGCAGGTCTGGTGCTCCATATCGCCGATCGGCGTGGTCATGAACGCGAACTTGTCGAAGGGATACGGACCGAAGTAGCTCTCGCACGCTTCCATCATCAGATCGACGTTCTGAAAGCTGGCCGCCGACTCGTTCGCCATCTGCGGATGGTGGTACACCGTGATCCGCGGATCCGTGATGATCGTGTTGGGCACGAGGCGGTAGCGGGCGGCCGACATGGCAATGAGGTACGTGGACGTCGGGAAGTCGTGCGACCAGTGGTAGGTCTGGCTCGTGGCCGTGGAGTCCACGCTGGTCAGCAGCCCGTTCGACACCACGATCTTGTTCAGGTCGGTGGTGGCATTCAGCGCCACCGTCGCCTTGTCGCAGGGCCAGTCGTAGCAAGGGAACCAGGTCTTCCCCATGGACGGCGGGTCCGCGTTCAGGCCCACGCCCATGGAGTACGCCGTGTACGGAATCGCGAACCAGAACCCGCCGAAACCGCCCGCGCCCTCGTTCGTGGGCGTGCCCGAGCACGCGATGTCCACCGAGACCGTGTCGCCACTGTCCGGCGCGGCCCCACCGAACTCGATGTTCAGCACGTCGCCCAGGTGACTGAACGTGAGCGGCGTGACCGATTCCAGCAGAACCGACGAGACCGTGAGCGGCGAGACCAGGTCCAGATCGATCGACGCCAGCGCGTCCACCTGCGACTCCAGCCGGACAATCGTGTTGCCGGTGAGGCTCAGCGTGTTGATGTCGATCAGACTGAAGTTGAGTTCGTAGTGGAGGACATCGAAGTCGTGCGGGCAGCCCTCGAGCACGCCGGCCGCTCCCGCCGCCACCGACGAGGACCGATCGGTCCGGGCGCGCGCGTTCGCCTCCGGGGCGCGCGGATTGATCAGGGACTCGTCGCCCACGAGACGGCAGCGCGGATGCTCGTCCGGCCAGACGGGCGGCGCGGGAACAGCCAGCGCCCGGGGGACCAGAGCGGCGCTCAGCGAGAGCGGAATCAGAAGGGCCGAAAGGGCTGCAAGACGCCGAACCATGGGGACTCCCGGATGAAGGAGTCCCCAGGATAGCACGTCCGCCGGGCGCTATTCCCCGATGAACGCCATGACCAGGATCCCGGCAAACAGGGCCGCCAGATTCCAGAACCGACCTTCCGGCGCGGAGTGGACCTGGGGCAGCAGATCGGCCGTGGCGATGGCCAGGAACGTTCCCGCGGAGAAGGCGACCGCCCACATGAGCGTGCCGTCGGTCAGCTGCCCCAGGAACGCCAGCGACACCGCCGCGCCGATCGGCGTGGCGAACGCGAACGCGATCAGCATCCAGAAGATGCGCTTCCGCGGGTACTCGCAGTGGAGCAGGATCCCCGTCAGCGAGAGGGACGCGGGAAGCTTGTGCAGCACGATGGCCAGCGTCACGGAAACGGAGAGCGCGGGAATGGACAGCCCGGCCCCCAGCGCGAACCCGTCGATGAGCGCGTGCAGCGTGATCCCGAAGAACGCGGACAGCCCCATGTGATGGAACGAGCAGCCTTCTTCTTCGCAGGGGTGCACCATGACGAAGCGTTCGAGCACGTAGATCAGCAGGAAGCCCGCCAGCACCGGGTAGCCGATGCCCTCGCCCAGGATCTCGGCTGCCTCCGGAATCATGTGGAAGAACGCCGCGCCCAGCAGCACCCCGGTACCGAAGGCCAGCAGGATCCGCACGAAGCGCCGATCCCAGATCCGCACCAGTGGCAAAAGGCCACCGGTCAGCGTCAAGCCCACCACAACGGCCGTGGCCGTCGCCAATCGTCCCACCTCAAACATGATCTAGGGCTCCCGGTCGAGATCAAGGACCTTCAGATGGAACGGACTGTCCTTGTCCGCGTCCACGATGTACTGCGTCACGCGCGGAAGGACTTCTTCCAGCGTTTCCAGGTAGAGACGAGTCCGCGTGGCCTCCGGAATCTTCTCGTACTCCTTCAGCACGGCCAGGAAGCGGGACGACTCGCCGTTCGCCTCGGCGATCCGCGCGTCGCGATCGGCCATGGCGCGTTCCACGATCCAGTTGGCCTCGCCGCGGGCCCGCGGAATCACGGAGTTGGCGTAGCCGTTCGCCTCGTTGATGATGCGTTCGCGATCGGCCGCGGCGTTCGACACGTCGCGGAACACCTCGATCACCTGGCTGGGCGGATCCACGGACAGCACGTTCACGAAGTTGATGGAGATCCCGGCGCCGATCGCGTCCAACCGCTGTTGCGTTTGCTGGCGCACCTTCAACGCAATGCTCGGCCGCTCGGTGGTCAACGCGTCGTCCACACCGATGGAGCCCAGCACGTCGCTCAGCGCGGCCTCGGCGAGACGGGCCATGAGGAACTGCGCGCCTTCCATGCGGTACAGGTACGCGGGTAGGTCCACCACGGAGTACTGGATCATGAGCGTCACCGACAGGATGTTCGTATCCCCGGTGAGCCACAGCGAGAGCTCTTCGGGCGACTGGATCCCGCGCAGGTAGTCGCGCGTGATCATGCCCACGCCCATCTTGTAGACGGTGGTGGCCTCGAACGTCTCGTGCGAATCGATCGGCCACGGGAGCCGGTAGTGAATCCCCGAGGGCACGCCGCGATCCACGACTCTTCCGAATCGCTTGACCACGGCCAGCTCTTCGGACTGCACCGTGTAGATGCCGGTGGCCAGCCAAACCGCCACCAGCAACACCGGCAGTCCCCGCAGGACTTGACGAAGGATCACGGCTGACGCGACTCCCGCGCTTCGAGGCCTTCGGTCAACAGGCGCATCAACTCCGAGTCGGACGGCAGGATCAGCGTGGTCTTGTCGTCCAGGAAGTTGCGATACGCCTCCAGCGTGCGCGTGAACTCGTAGAACTCCGGATCCCGGGCGATCGCCTCCCCGAAGATGCGCGTGGCCGCCGCCTCGCCCTCGCCGCGGAGGATCTCGGCCTGCTTGTACGCCTCGGCCAGGATGCGACTCTCCTCGCCGTTCGCCTGCGCGCGCACCTTGCGGGCCTCTTCCTCGCCCTCGGAGCGGTAGCGCCGCGCGATGCGCTCGCGCTCGGCCCGCATCCGCTCGAACACGCTGCGCCGGTTCTGGTCCGGGAACGAGAGCCGGCGCACGTCGAACTCCACCACTTCGATGCCGTACTCCTCGTGCCCCACGGTCTTCACCGTGTTCTTGATCTCGGCCACCATCTCCCGCAGCCGCCGCTTGTCGATGTCCGTGTTGATCAGCTCGTCAAAGGGAACCGCGGCCAGCGCCGCTCCCAGCTCCGACGAGATCACGTCCGTGAGCTGGCTCTCGGCGGCCGCCTCGGACGGCAACGCCCGGAAGTAGCGCAGCGGATCGGCCACCCGCCACACGGCGAAGTACGTGACCACCACGTTCTTCTTGTCGTTGCTCAGGAACTCCGACTGCTGCGGCTCCAGCACCTGCAGCCGCGCGTCAAAGCGGCGTACCTGCTGGACCAGCGGAATCCGGAACTGGAGGCCGGGGTCCGTCACCACCTTTACCGGGCGACCGAACTGCGTGATGACCGCCAACTCCGTCACGTCCACCGCAAAGAACGCGGACGCGAGAAGGAGCCCCACCACCAGGACGGCCAGGATGCCGATGCGTGCGTTCTTCATCTTACTCCCCTACTCGTTCGGCTTCGTCTCGGCGTACGTCGCTGCCTCGAATCACGTCGGTCACCGGCGCGGGAGTCCCCGATCCCTGCGAGATCCACAGGTCCACGTCGCCGCTTCCCGCCCATCCGGGCCGGATGATCTTGCGGCTGCCGGCCAGCACTTCTTCTACCGTTTCCAGGTACAGGCGCGTGAACGTTCCGGTGGGACGCTCCTGGTACGCGTCGGCGCGCGCCTTCAGGCTGACCGCGGTCCCCTCGGCGCGCAGCACGTCGCCCACGGAGAGCGCCTTGGCCTCTTCCACCGTGCGGGCGGCTTCCCCGCGCGCGAGATTCACGCTTTCGTCCAGAAAGCGCAATGCCACGTTGATCGCCGTCTGCTTGTCTTCCTGCGCACTGGCCACGTCGCGGAACGCCGCGTGCACCTCGGGCGGCGCGTGCACGTCGCGCAGGCAGTAGTGCAGGATCTCCACGCCCAGGTTCAACTGCTCCGCGCGGTGACGCAGCCCCTCCAGCACCAACTGCTCCACGTGGGCGCGCGCGCCGGTGTACACGCCGTCGATGTTCTGCCCGGCGAGCACTTCCAGCGTCTCGGCGATCGTCTCCAGTCTCAGGACGCGCTCCGGTTCCCGGAATCCCCAGGCAAAGCGCGCGGCATCCAACACGCGGTACTGCACCACACCGCGGGTGGACAGCAGGTTCTCGTCGCCGGTGAGGAACACGGCTTCTTCTTCCAGACCGCGCGCCCCCTGCGCGTTGCCCGGCGCCAACGGAGCGGGCGACTCGGACGCCCCGGAGCGGAAGCCCACCTCCACCCGGCGGACCTGATCCGTGTGCACCATCTGCACGGAGTCGATGGGCGGCGGCCACTTGAAGTGCAGGCCCTCATCCAGAGCGGAGCCGCGCGGCGCCCCGAAGTGCCGCACCAGCGCCTGGTTGCCCGGCGGCACCTGCACCACGCAGAGCGACAGCAGTCCGATCACCGCGGCGGCCGCGACCAGCCCGATCCCGAAGCGTCGGTTGAACCGGAAGCCGGCCAGCCACTCCAGGCCGCGGACCATGCCGAGGAACTCGCCGGGCACGGGCGCCCGTCGGAACGACACGAACAGCAGCCCGGCAAAGATCACCGCGGCCGGCACGGAGACCCACAACGGAATGCCCTGCATCTCGCCGATGGCCGCCCCGGGATCGATGTTCAAGTTGACGTAGATCGCATCCAGCAACACGC
>BQJX01000132.1 GCA_021604925.1 Gemmatimonadota bacterium | reverse complement strand
GGACCTTGCGGAGCAGAATCGCCAACTGCGCCTGGCCGGCGGCCTGGCCGAGCAGGGCCTCGGCTCCACCGACGAGGAGGAAGCGGCGCGGAACCGCGTGCAGATGGCGGAAGCCGTGGTGCAGGAGCGGCGCGCGTCCGTGGCGCTGGCGCGCGCCCGGCTGGCCGACACCGTGATTCGCGCACCCTTTTCGGGGGTGGTGGTCAAGAAGATGGCGGAAGTGGGGGAGAGCGTGGCCCCGATTCCGCCCGGCGTGAACCTGTCCACGTCGTCCGGCGCCATCGTGGCGATCGCGGATCTGGCCACTCTGGAAGTGGAGGCGGACGTCAGCGAATCGAACGTGGCGCGCCTGGGGCCCGATCAGCCGGCGGAAGTCACCGTGGAGGCGTTTCCCGACAAGCGGTACGATGCCGTTCTGCGGCAGATCATCCCCACCGCGGACCGCACCAAGGCAACGGTCCAGGTGAAGGTGACCATTCTGGAGGAGGATGAACGGCTCAAGCCGGAGATGAGCGCGCGCGTGACGTTCCTGGAGAACGTCTCCTCCGCGGCGCCGGCCAGCGACGACGCTCCGGTCCGGCCCCGTGTCTCGGTGCCGGTGGGCACGGTCACCGATCGCGGCGGGCAGTCCGTGGTATTCGAGGTGCTGGACGGACGCGTTCGAATGCGTCCCGTCGCGGTCGCCGGACAGCGCGACGGCATGCTGGTAATCAAGCAGGGGCTGTCCGGCGGCGAGATCCTGGTGCTCACGCCTCCGGGACAACTTGCGGACGGCGACGAGATACGGTTGGAGGGCTCATGACCCCGGAGGAACACGATGGCGGATAGCACCGGATCGATGGTCGAGCTGAAGAGCGTTCGCAAGGTCTACAAGCGGGACGCGGAGGAGCTCGTCGTCCTGGATGGGATCGAATTCGACGTGCCCACCGGCGAGTTCGTGGCGCTGATGGGTCCCTCCGGTTCCGGCAAGACCACGCTGCTCAACCTGATCGCCGGGATCGATCGCCCGAGCGGCGGCCAGGTAATCGTGGGGGGCACGGACGTCGGGGCGCTGAACGAGAGCGCGCTGGCCAAGTGGCGTTCGCGGAACGTCGGCTTCATCTTCCAGTTCTACAACCTCATCCCGGTGCTGCGCGCCGTGGAGAACGTGGAACTGCCGCTGCTGCTGACCTCGCTCTCCAAGAAGGAACGTCGCGAGCGGGCCATGACGGCGCTGAAGATCGTGGGACTGACGGACCGCGACCGGCACTACCCGCGGCAGCTGTCGGGCGGTCAGGAGCAACGCGTGGCGATCGCCCGGGCCATCGTGGCCGATCCCCAGGTGCTCGTGGCGGATGAGCCCACCGGCGACCTGGATGCGCAGAGTGCCGAGGAGATCCTGGACCTGATGGAAACGCTGAACCGCGACTTCGGGAAGACCATCGTGATGGTCACCCACGACCCGCGGGCGGCGAGTCGCGCGCGCATGGAGAAGCATCTCGACAAGGGCGTGCTGCGCGAGGCCGCCGGGAGGTCATCGTGAAGTTCCTGCCGCTGGTGTTCAAGCATCTGCGGCGGAACCGGATCCGCACCATCAGCACGGTGGCGGCCATGGCGATCTGCATCTTCCTCTTCTGCACGCTCCAGTCCGTGCTGGCCGAGATCAATGCCATGCTGAACAGCGCCAGCGCGAATCGTCTGGTTACGCGGCACGCGGTGAGCCTGGTGTTCAACCTGCCGCTGTCGTACGGCAACCGGATCGCGGGGGTCGACGGAGTCTTGCGCGTGGCGGGAGTGTCTTGGTTCGGGGGATCGCTCCCGGCCAAGAAGCAGGAAGTCGCCGAGGGCGGGGCCGCGGGCGGAGACGGCGCGTCGGGCGGCGACGCCGCGGAGTCCACGACCGACTGGAGCAACTTCTTTCCGAACATGGCGATCGAGGACGAGCCGTTTCTCGCCATGCATTCCGAGTATGAGCTCTCGGACGAGGAGCGGAGCGCGTACCTGGCCGATCTGCGGGGATGCCTCATCGGTCGAAAGCTCGCCGACAAGTTCGGCTGGGAGGTGGGCGACACGTTCTTCCTGGAGAGCTTCATTCCGCCGTACCGCAAGCCGGACGGCCCGTTCGAGTTCGTGGTCCGCGGGATCTTCGATGCGGATCCGGTCCTGCATCCGGACACGGACACCAACCTCATGCTGTTCCACTTCAAGTACCTCTACGAGGGCACCGGACAGAGCATCGGCGCGGGCACCTACCACGTGGAGATCGAGGATCCCGATCGCGCCGGCGAGATCAGCCAGTCGATCGACACGCTGTTTGCCAACAGCGATGCGGAAACCCGCACGGAGACGGAGAAGGCGTTCGCCGCGAGCTTCGTCTCGATGGCGGGCAACCTGGCACTTCTGCTGAACGGAATCGGGCTGGCGGTCACGTTCACGATCCTGCTGGTGACGGCCAACACGATGAGCATGGCCGTGCGCGAACGGCGAACGGAGATCGGGGTCCTCAAGACGCTGGGCTTTTCCAGCGGGCAGGTGATGGGGCTGATCGTGATGGAGGCCGTGCTCCTGGGCCTCCTTGGCGGTGCGGTGGGCATTGGCGGGAGCCAGGCCATCATGTGGGCGCTGACCCACGCTCCGGGGGTCAGCGACATGCTGTCGGGCGTGGGGCTGTCGGAGTTGAACCTGCAGCCGTGGGTTGCGCTGCTGGGGTTCGGTGTGGCGCTTCTTCTGGGGCTCGCGGCCGGGTTCGTGCCGGCGCTGGGGGCGTACCGCTCCCGGATCACCGACGCCCTGAGGACGGTGTAGCCATGGCGCTGCCTCTCTTGTACAACGTCCACAACGTTCGCGCCCGCTGGCAGGTCACACTGCTTGCGATCTTCGGCATCGCGCTGGTCGTGGCCGTGTTCGCCGTGCTCATGTCCATGTCGGAGGGGTTCCGCTCGGCGCTCCGGGCGACGGGGCGCACCGACAACGCGATCATCGTGCAGCGGGGCTCGGCCTCGGAGCTGACCTCGGCGGTGCCCATCGCCGATCGCAACCAGATTGTCGCCGACGACCGCGTGGCCCGCGGCGCGGACGGGCAGCCGCTCGCGTCGTGGGAGTGGATCGTGGTGATCGGCCTGGACAAGGTCTCGGACGGCGTGCCCACGAACATCACGCTCCGGGCCGTGACCCCCCGCGCGTTCGAGGTACGTAGCGGCATCACGATCGTGGAGGGGCGCAACTTCACGCCCGCGCTGGACGAGGTGATCGTGGGCAGCGGCCTCGTCGATCGGATCGTGGGAATGGAGGTCGGCGGCACCGTCAAGTACCAGCAGACGCAGTTCCGGATCGTGGGGATCTTCGAGTCCAGCGGGGGGGCGTTCGAGAGCGAGGTCTGGGGCGACTTCGACGTGTTCGGCGCGCTGTTCCAGCGGGGGGCGGGATCGAATTCGCTGGTGGTGCGCATGAAGGACCCCGCGGAGATCCCGGCGTTGGACCGGTGGATCCGGGCCCAGCCGCAGATGCAGCTGCAGGCGCTGGAAGAGCAGGCCTACTACGAGGAGCAGGCCGGTTCGCTGGCGGGAATCCTGCGCAGCCTGGCCTCGTTCGTGGCGTTCGTCATGGGCATCGGGGCCGTCTTCGGTGCGATGAACACCATGTACGCGATCGTGGCCGCCCGGACTCGTGAGATCGGGACGCTGCGGGCGCTCGGGTTCTCGCGTCGCTCCATCGTCACGTCGTTCCTGATCGAGTCCATGGTGCTGGCCCTGGCCGGCGGCGTGCTCGGTTGTCTGCTGGCCTTCCCCATGAACGGCTTCTCCACCGGCACCGGACAGACCCAGAGCTTCAGCGAGATCGCGTTCTCGTTCCGGATCACGTCGGACATTCTGCTGGGCGGGATGATCTTCGCGCTGGTGATGGGAGTGATCGGCGGGCTCCTGCCCGCGCTGCGCGGCGCCCGGATGACCATTTCCTCGGCGCTGCGGGAAGTCTAGGCGACCGCTGCCAAAAGAAGCGGCCCGCCGCGCGCAATGGCGCGGCGGGCCGTGCTGCGAGCCTCCCCCCTGAATCAGAAGCTCGCCTCGATTCCGGCGCGGGTGTAGACCACCGAACCGCTCAGGTTTCCGTAGACCCACACGGCGTCATCGTCGAAGTCGACCACGCCCGCTCCCACGTAGAAGCTCGTGTTCTCGGTGAGGTCCCGCGTTCCGCGTCCGTGGAACTCGAGCTGCGTGTACTCGAGATCGCTGAGCGTGTTCACTTCCGAGAAGTCGTAGTCCGCGATCGCCACGACTTCGTGCGGGAGTTCCAGGTCGATGGTGCTGAACGAGCCCATCGATCGGGTCCAGGCGCCCTCCAGGGTCAGTCCCCAGCCGCGCACCGGGCCAAGCTCCGCGCCCCAGTGGAAGGTGGTGACTTCCGTCTCGTAGTCCACAACGTCCGAAGCGGATCCGAAATGCTCGTAGGCACCCACGGTGCCAAGCAGATGGCCGCCTCAACCATCCATGACGGTTGCGCAGATCTTCGCGTTGGATTCGATCCGGCTGTACGCCATGCCTCCGTTCAGCGCCGCATGCTGCGACGGTACGAGGACAAAGGAGACTCCGGGGCTCAGAACCGAGCGCTCGAAGTCGTACGCGTTGAGATCATCGTTCTTCTCGCTGGCCACGGAGACGTAGCCCGACCCGAAGAACCGCGACCCGACGGAGCCGTTGAGCTGGGCGCGCGCCCGGACCGCCTGGGTGGGCAGGTTGCCACCCGTGCCGTAGCGCTCGCGCTGGAAGTAGTAGATCCAGTCGTTCGGCTGTCCGGGAATCGACTCGACCGTTCCGCCGATCTCCTCCTCGCACAGTCCGCCCACGTTCACGAACGGGAGACTGGTCTTCTCGTACTCCACTTCCACGCGGGAGCGGGTGCTCCCCCGGATTCGCCCGGACCACGCGGCCCGCAGCCGGTTCTTCGTGGTGCGGGTGTCGCTTCCATCTGGATCCAGCTCCACGTGGTCGCGGTCCGTCGTGTGCATCCGCCAGTCCATCCGGAGGTTCTGCCCCGGACGAAGCGCATACGCCGCCCGAGCCTGGCCGATCCACTCCTCGCGGTTATAGGCCGAGAGGCGGGTCCAGTCGAAGTCCTGGCCGCCTCCCGCGCGTCCGTCCCGGTAGAGCGGCAGGTCGATGTCGGTCGGATCGTTCTCGATGGAGCGGCGGGTGACGTTCACCGACACGCGGGCCCGCTTGGTGATCGGCGCGTACCATCCCAGCGACGACGAGTTCGACTTGAGTTCCAGGCCGGTGACCTGGTTCTCCATGGATGCGAACGCCATCGATCCGCGCACCGACTGATTGTGCGGAAGGTCCGCCGACGCCCGCAACGCGTGACCGATCTTTTCCGAGTCCGGAGTCTGCGAGAACTCCAGCTCCTCGTTGTCGTAGATGAGTCGGCTTCCGAACTCCGCCGCCGATCCGCCGTTGGCCGGGTGCCGCGCCTCCATGTAACGGTTCGTGGGGGCGGCGGCGAGGTTGTTGAAGTCGCGGATCGTCGCCTCGTAGCCGACGGCGACTCCGGGGAACGTCCCGTCCAGCCCCACACGGGCATCCCGCGTGAGTTCGTCCACCGCCACCGCATGGGAGCGGACATGGCAGTTCGCGCAGTGGTCCACGCCGAGCCCCTGCCGGCTTCCGATGCGACGCTGGTCCCGGAGGGCGGCGTGCATCTTGAGGACCGCCGGCGTGTCCTCGGGGAGCGGAACCAGCAGGTCCACGCGTGATTTCGTCTCCGAGTGCTCGAAGCCGTAGCGGCCGAACGGATCGGTGTCCTCGTGGGTCACCATCTTCCCGCCGCCGCGGTCCGCGCCGGTGCTGTCGAAGCCGACCCACTCCCGGAACTGCACATTCTGGAGCCGGTCGTGGTCCAGCCATCGTTGATAGAGTTGATGGTCGAATTCCGCGCGAACCCAGGGTCCGCTCCGGAAGTAGGCGCGGGCGCTCTGGTCCGCTTCGTTGAGATGGTCCAGCCGCACTTCCATGAAGTCGAATCCGCTGCGACCGTTCACCATCAGGTCCAGCTGGGACTCCAGCGGCTCGCGCACCAGGCCATACTCGGCCGCCCGGCCGATCCAGCCCTCCACGTGCGAAACGCTTCCGCCGATCGCGGCGGTTCCGGACAACATGTCCGCTTCTTCGGTGTCCTCGGCGGCCAGGCTTCCCGTTGCGAACAGAAGTCCGGCAACCGGAAGGACGAGCCGCACCATCCAGATCATTCGCGACATTTCGGTTCCTCCTGATCGCCCTAGCGGGTCAGGGCCTGTCCCTGCCCGGAGATGCTCTGGGAGGGATGGTCCGATCCGTGGACTTCGCTGTGACATTGGGTGCACTTGGTCAAGAACGTTGCCTTGGAGCTGTTGCGATGCGAGACGCCGGAGTAGCCGTCCAGCGTGGTGAAGGTCCCCTCGATCCCCTGCAGGGTGGAGTGGAAGTGGGTCTGGTGACACTGCAGGCAGAGGAACGGTTCGTTCTGCTTCAGCATGGCGTTGGCCACCGCGCCGTGGGGATCGTGGCAGATCATGCAGTCCTCGACCACGGGCGCGTGTTCGAACACGAACGGCCCCTGTTTGCCGGCGTGGCAGTCCAGGCAGAGGTCCACGTTCCGCTCGCCGGCGAACGCCGTGGCGTAGGCGTCCGCGTGCGGATCGTGACAGTCGGAGCAGGTCATCTTCCCTTCACGAACCGGATGCCGCGACGGGAGATAGGACCGCATCCGCATGTCGTCGTGGCAGCTCGTGCACAGGTCGAACTCGGCCGCCTTGAGGAGGCCCGCGTTCTGGTCGCCGTG
The DNA here is from genome assembly GCA_021604925.1 of Gemmatimonadota bacterium. Lineage (GTDB taxonomy): Bacteria > ARS69 > ARS69 > ARS69 > ARS69 > BQJX01. Next base: position 392 of record BQJX01000132.1, on the reverse strand, counting down.
CGTCGTGTGGCAGGCCACGCAGGCGACGTCGTTCATTCCGTGCAGGCTGGACTGGAACCCGTCGAGATGGCCGGATCGATGACAGGAGGCACAGAGTCCGTTCGCGGTTTGCACGTCCGCGGTGGCGGGGTTGATGATGTGCGAGGGGTCCTCCGACTCGACGTGCATCGAAGCGGGGCCGTGGCACGATTCACATCCAAGGGTGGAACCGGGGAGCTGGGCGTTCTGGAGGTCCGCATGGAAGCCGCGGTAGTGAGACGCGGGATTCGCATCGTGACAGTCCAGGCATTCGCTGTCCCCGACGTAGGTCGCGTTCTGCAGTTCGTCCGGGAGGTCGATGGTGTAGGCGGCCGAAGCCCCGCCGGGAGTCGTCAGCAGCACGACCGCTCCCA
>BQJX01000131.1 GCA_021604925.1 Gemmatimonadota bacterium | reverse complement strand
CCGGATGACCGCGTGGTCAACGTTCTGGCGGATTGGGATGGCGACGGCAAGTGGACCACGGCCATCCAGGTGTGCCCGCCGAACGGAGTGGGCGTGCGGGAGCACGTGCTGGAGAACTTCACGATTCCGGCCGGGTTCTCGGGCGCGCTGTCCACGCTGGGACCGCCGGACTTCCTCGTGGGCGTTCCCGCGGACGGACTGTCGTGGTTCCGCTTCACCATCTCCGATTTCACGGTGGCTTCGGGGTGGGACGGAGTGGGAACGTTCGGTTCGGGGGAGACGGAAGACTACCTGTTCCGGATCGCTCCTGCGCCCGTCGACGCTCCGGTGCTGGACGGCGGCAGCCCGCGCCTGGGCCTGCAACTGGAACCCGTGCAGCCCAATCCCTCCGCGAATCGCACGACCGTGCGGTTGGCTTCGGGTCGGTCGGGTGACCTGGTGGTCCGCGTGTACGATGCGGCGGGTCGCGCGGTGGCCACGCTGCACGACGGGTGGAGTGAGGCCGGGACCCACGCGTTCGTCTGGGACGGGCGCAACGCGGCGGGCGAGAGCGCCACTCCGGGCGTCTACTTCGTGAGGGTTTCGCAGGCGGGGGACTCGGCCACGGCCAAGCTCATCCGCGTGCGGTAGTTCGCCGCGCAAGGCCGGATCCGACCGGGCCCGCAGCCTTCCAGGTTGCGGGCCCTTCTCGTGAACGCACGGCCTGGCGACGCCCCCACCGCGGCCCCCACTCCGCCCGCCCGATTCCCAAGAGGTGCAATTGCCAAGTCCGGGCGCAGGTCCTACGCTACGGGCCGTCTAGGACTGCGGGCACCCGGCGCACGCAGACAACTCCCACCTTGCGACAGGAGGCACGGACGACATGGCCAAGGGAAAAGAGAAGGGCAAGAAGGAAAAGACCAACAACCCGAAGCTGACGCAGAAGGAAAAGAAGGAAAAGAAAAAGAAGAAGAAAGAGAAGCGCTAGCCGGGGATCGATGGCGGCCGGCCGTGGCCACCGGACTTGCCGGTGGCCACGGGCCGCGGTCCTTGGGTTGGGGAACTCAGGCGGAGAACTCAGGTCTGGCTGTTCTCGGCCTTCTTGGCGTACTTCACCGAGCATCCGTACGACTTCGTGCTGGTGTCCTGGATCTCGTGCCCGGCGAAGACGCCATCCAGCGCGTTCTGCACGTAGTTCTTCTCCCCGAGCTTGTCGGCCGACCGGTTGTCGTCGATCGCGCCCTGGTAGAGCAGGTTCCCCTTCGCGCCGATGACGAACATCTGCGGGGTCGTCTTGGCCTGGTAGAGCCGACCCACCACGCCGTCCTCGTCGAGCAGAACCGGATACTGAATCCCGTACTCTTCGCGCGCCTTCACGTTGCGCTCGTGACCGTATCCCTGATTCCCCTTGGCACCCGAGTTGACGGCCAACCAAACCACGTCCTTCTCGGCAAAGTTCGAGTAGGTGGTGGCCATCGTCTTGTTCATCTTGTGGTGCTTCTTCACGAACGGACAGTCCGGATTGAACCACTCCAGCACGACGATCTTGCCGGCCTTGGTGTAGTCGGCGAGCCGATGGACGTTTCCGTCCGTGTCGGTGAGCGTAAAATCCGGGGCCGGCTTGCCGATTTCCGGCCCTTCGGCCGCCATCGTGGACATCTTCTTGTCCTGGGCGGTCGCCACCGTGGCGAGTCCCAGGGCCAGGCAGGCCGTCCAACTGGCCAGACGCGATCGAGTCTTCATACTCAGAGCCTTTCGAGGGCGGAGAATCCGTGGTGGAGGCCGCAGGGGCGGCCACCTTCGTGTTGCCTACCCCTTGTCCGTCGTCCAGGTTCCCGTGGCGACCTCCGGGGCCGTGGATTTCCCGGCCGCCCGAGCGCGAAGTGGTGGGAGGACATCCCCTCAGGAGGGCGGGACGGGCCGAATCACGAACTCCAGGAACTGTGACGGAAAGAGAAACGCGAACATCTTCTCGTACCGGAGCGGCCAGCGATTGGCCAGGAATTCCAGCCCGACGAGCCGATGGGGCCTCCACATCGTGAGTCGCACGCTCTGCTGCCGGAATCGCACGGCCGTGTAGTGCGGGTAGGGCGAACCGGCCACGAAGTACTGCAGGGAGTCCGTGGAGAAGAAGTGGCGATGCGTGGGATCCGTGTAGGCCTGCACGCTGGAAAAGTGGGGGACTCGAATCCGGATTTCTGCGTCCGGTTTCGCGATCCGATGAAGCTCTTCCATCACCCGGACGAAGTCGTCGAGGTGCTCCAGGACGTCCTGGCAGCGGATGACGTCGAACTCGTGGTCCTGAAAGGGCCACGGAAACGAATCCAGGTCATGCACGACGTCCGCCAGGGTTTCGGCGGATCGGTCCACGCCGATCGATCCGGGGAGCTTGTCGTGGCCACAGCCCACGTCGAGAGTCCTCATGGGGGGATGCTAGGACGTGGGGGGGCGGTTGCCAAGACCGCGATGGATGCGCTTCGCGGAACGCCGAGAAAGATCGCCGGACGGTGGCCGACGCTGTATCGTAGGGCCCCGACGAACGCAACAATCGGAGGTGTCCCATGATCCAGAGTCTTCACCCGGTGCGCGGCTTTGCCCTGGCCACGCTGGGTTCGATCGTCGTCGCGCTGCCGTCGTGGTCCGGGGCCGATGAAGCGGCACAGCAACTCGTGGACGAGATGATTGTCGCGCACGGCGGCATGGCCAACTGGAAGGCGGCCGAGACGGCCTACTTCGAGGATCAATGGACCTATCAAGGTGGACAGAAGGGACCCCTGTCCAAGATCACCGTGGATCAGCGGACGCGCCGCGCCTACCACGACTACACGGAGATGGACGCCACCGTCGTGTGGGACGGGGAAAAGGCGTGGTCCACGAACTGGGCCATGCCGATGCCGCCGCGCTTCCTGGCCACCCTCAACTACTACTTTCTCAACCTGCCCTGGTTGGCCAAGGATCCGGGGGTTCGCCTCGCCACCGAGGCTCCGCGCCGGCTTCCGGACGACGCTACCGAGTACCTGACGGTCCGCGTCACCTACGAGGCGGGCGTCGGCGACACGCCGGACGACTACTACGTCCTGTACATCGATCCGGTGCGAAAGATGCTCAAGGCCTGCGAGTACATCGTCACGTACCAGGCGATCCTTCCCGAAGGCGTGGAGCATTCGCCGCCCCACGTGCTGATCTACGAGACGTTCGCGACCGTGAACGGCCTGCTGGTTCCGACCGCGTTCACGATCTACGAGGAGGGCGAGTTCTATGCGGGCTGTGAGATTGCGAACTGGTCGTTCGACGGAGTGTTCGATGAAGGCCGGATGATCCGGCCCGAAGGCGCGGTAGTCGACACGTCGCAACCCTAGATCCATTCGATCCTCGTCCCTTGAATCGGAGGAACACCGTGCCGGAAGCTCTGCCGCTCGTCGCCCGCTGGGCGCACATCCTTGCCGCGATCGCGCTTCTTGGAGGCGGAATGTTCGTGCGTTTCGCCCTGATGCCGGGGATCCGCAGTTCCCTCTCGGAAGAGGAGCAGGATCGCGTGCGCGCCAGCGTGGGCAAGCGCTGGAAAATGATGGTCCACACGTCGATCCTGCTGCTGCTGGTCTCGGGGTTCTACAACTACCTGGTGGTGTCCCTGCCGGCCCACGAAGGGCACGCGCTCTACAATGCGCTGCTCGGCGGCAAGATGCTGCTGGCCTTCGTCGTGTTCTTCCTGGTCATCGCGGTCACGTCGTCGGGTCTGGTGTTCCAGGGGATGCGCGCCAAGGCGCCGGCCCTCACGTTGCTGGCGGTGCTGCTCGGGATCGCGATCGTACTGATGGCGGGCTTCGCGAACCGACTGGAGAACGCCCCGGTCGAGGTGGGAGTGGAGATCGGCGCTCCCGGTTCCGAGGTGACTTCGCACTAGCCCGAGCGCCCGCTCGGACCGGCGGACGCTAGGGGATCCACACCGCCCGGCCGCGCGCCCGGAAGCCCGACGGCGTGCTCACCTCCACAAAGTGGACGCCGGCCGGGAGCGGTGCGCCGCTGTCCGTTCGCCCATCAAACCGGAGGGTTCGGTTCCCGGGAGCGGTCTGCGCGTCTTCCAGGGAACGTAGGACCCGCCCGGACGCGCTCACGATTCGCACCGTGGCGGACTCGCGGGTCGGGACGTGAAAGCGGAACCGTACGCTGCCGCCCAGGCGCACCGGATTGGGCTCCACGGTGACCGCGTGCGTGGTGTCGGCAGGGCGCAACGGCGCCGGCACCACGGACGGGTCCGCCCGGATGCGGTGCAATCCCCGGGGCAGGAAGTTGGCGTTCAGCCCGAGGCTGACCAGATACACGGCCCCGTCCTCCCCGAGTTGCAGATCCGAAGCGCCGATAAAGCCCTCGCCCCACCGGAGCGGATCGGCTTGTCCGGGCGCCGGCGGCGCCACGTCCCAGGCCCCGCCCGTCTCGCGCAATCGCGTGATGGTCCCGGAGAAGATCTCCGCAAAGAGGACGTCCCCTTCGTAGGGCGACGGCAGACTCACGGGCGACGTGGACACGGATCGGATCCGGGGTCCCCCGATCACGGAGATCACCTCCAGGGGATGCGGGATCTGGTGGATGGGATCCGTGAACGGGTTCGTCTCGCCGCAGGTTCCGCAGCAGAAGATCTGCTGATCGCCTTCCCACTGCGGCCAGCCGAAGTTGGGGGCGGCGGAACCGGCCGCCGGGATGCGGTTGATCTCTTCGAACAGGTGGGAGCCCACGCTGCCGATGAACACGTCGCCGCTGGTCCCGTCCACGGTGAAGCGGAACGGGTTGCGGAGTCCCCACGCGTAGACCAGCGGTCCGTAGCCCGCCGTGGTCGGGAACGGGTTGTCGGCGGGGGCCAGGTCCGCGATGGCCGGCGGCCCGACGCCGGGTCCCGGCAGGTCGGCCACGTCCAGGCGCAGGATCTTGCCCAGCGCGGACGTGGAGTCCTGCGCCTGACAGGCCTTTGCATCGTCACCCACGGAGACCAGCAGCATGCCGTCCGGGGCAAACCGGACCGTGCCGGCGTTGTGGATGTTGGCATCGTCGTCGATGGAGTCCAGCAGCACGTACCGATTCGAAAGGGTGAGGCCGGAGCTGGTCGGCACCGCGAGGTCGCCGCCCGCTTCGTACATCACGACCTTCACGGTGGAGTCGACGGCGGTGTAGTGGAAGTAGAGGTAGGGTCGAAGCGGCCAGTCCGGATCGGCGACCACCCCCAGGAGCCCCCGCTCCGGGTGATCCCCGCGCGAATCCGGCAGCGTGAAGATGGAATCGGAGACCGCCGAGCCGGCCGGTGCCACTCGCACCGTGCCGGATTGCTGCTCGATGAGCACGAAGCGCTCGTCCGGCAGGAAGCAGAATCCCACCGGGGAAGTGCCGAACGGTTCGCCCACCAGCTGCTCGTGCACGAGTCCCGCCGGGAGCGTGGTACCGCGAGCGGGAAGCGCAATGACGAGCAGCAGAACGGCGGCGGTGCGCAGCATGGGGCCTCCTGATGGGGACGCCCTAGTGTACCTCGGGAGCCAGGTGCGTTCCCACCGTCACGCCGGGAAACCCGACGTCCCGCACCAGGTCCAGCAGGTCCACCACCGTGCCGTGATCCACACTGGCTTCCGCCTGGATCACGATGCGCCCCTGCGGGTCCTCCTGCCGCGCGGCCAGCAACCGGTCGCGGAGCTGCGCGCGCTCGAGTCGCTCGCCGTCCAGCAGCAGTCCTTCATCCTCCATCACCACCAGCTCCACGAGATGGTCGTCCTCGCCGGCCGTCGGCGTGGCCGTGGACGACTCGGGCAGCGACAGCTCCAGCTCGCCGGCCCGCTTGAACGTGCTGGTGAGGGTGAAGAAGATGATGAGCAGGAAGAGCACGTCGATGAGCGGAGTCACGTCCAGCGACACGTTCTTTCGGCTCTTGCGGGGGCGAAACGCCAGCGCACTCACGAACGACTCTCCACCACGTCCGCGGGCCGGAGGTGAGCGACCAGGTGGCTGGCGTGCGCTTCGATCTCCGTGATGAGCGACTCCGACTTGGCCGCCAGCAGGTTGTGCGCCACCAGGGTGGGAATCCCGATCGCGAGCCCGATGGCGGTCGTGGCCATGGCCTCACTGATCCCGTCCGAGAGTGCGTTCGGATCGCCCAGTCCGGACAACGAGATGGACGCGAACATCTTGATCATCCCGAGCACGGTTCCCAGGAGTCCCAGCAGCGGAGCGGCCTGCGCGATCGTGTGCAGCCAGACCAGATGGCGCTCCAGTAGCACGGTCTTCTGGCGCCCGGCGTCGAGCAGCGCGTCCCGCATGACCTCCCACGGCCGGGACGACTGCTCCAGCCCCACCCGAATGATGTCCGCGAACACGCCGGGGTTGCGCCGGCACACGGCAATGGCGACCCCGAGATCCTGGCCCGGCTCCACCGCGCGAACCACTTCCACGATGGCCGACGGCAGGACGCGACTTCGCCGCAGGGAGATCATGCGCTCGATCGTGATCGTGGACGCGAGCAGACTGCATAACGCCAGCGGGTAGACCAGTGGACCAGCGCTCGCAAGGAACTCGACCATCAAAGACTGCCTCCAGGCCCCGAAGTGGGTGCGCTACGGTTTGAGATTCGGATAGAAGAAGCGGATCTGCAGGATCAGGGTCGGGTCCGGGAAATCGTGCGGCAGCCGACGATAGGGCACCGCGCCCCGCAGCGCGAGTTGCGCCGCCGACGTGAGCGAACCGTGTCCCACTTCTTCCAGGATCTTGTCGGTGCGCAGGACGGTGCCGTCGCGGGCGATCTCCAGTTCCATCACCACGGACCCGTGGATGAGACCCATGTGGTAGGCGGGGGGCGGACGCCAGTGCTCCATCACGCCGCGCCGAAAGGCCATGAGCCAGGGCGCAAAGTCCCACGCGGTGGTGCTCAGGCGGATGTCACCGGGCAGGATCGCGCCGCTGGTCGTGTGTTCCATGGCCTCCTGCGCGAGGTCGCTCATGCCGGGGGAACCCGGGCGCGGAATGCGCTCCCGGGGGCTCTTCTCCAACTCGCGGGCCAACGCCGCCAGCGACAGGGACTGCGGCTCGGGTGGGGTAGCGGTCTCGTCCGGCTGCGGTTCTTCCGGAGCGGGTTCGGCCGCTTCCCCGGCCTCCATCCGGACCTGCGGAATCTCGGCCAGGCCGGTCGTGGCCGGGAGCCGGTCGTCGATTTCGGCGGGGGTGGAGTCCCGGGCCCGGCTATCCACGTTGCTGAGGAAGTCCGGTTCGATGGGCGCCTCGTCGATTGGATCCGGAGGTTGTTCCGTGAACAGTT
>BQJX01000130.1 GCA_021604925.1 Gemmatimonadota bacterium | reverse complement strand
AGCACCGTGCGGAGTGGACCGGCCACGATCTGCACGGGCGGGAGATCCCGTCCGGCGTGTACTTCGTGCGGTTGTCGACGGCGGGTTCGGAGCCGCAGACGCGTCGGCTTATCGTGAACCGCTGACCGCGAGCCGCTTCGGCGGGGTGGCGGAGGGGGGCGCGTCGTCGGACGCGGACGCCAGGGCCGCCACCGCCGCGGCCTGCACCTCCTGCAGCGACACGCGATCCAGGATCTGGATCAAGGCGACCAGCAGATAGAAGAACTCCTGATCCTCCATGGACAGGAAGAACCCACACACCAGGTACGCGAGCAGGGTGGCCTGGTACGTCTGGTTGAGGGAGCGGAAGATCTGGCGACGCTCCTCCGGCAACGATGTGAGCCGCTTCTCCACCCGCACGAACGACGCAATGCTGGCCGCGATGAGCAACGCATAGGCCAGCACCGCAAACGAGCCGCTCTCCGCCGCCAGCTGGACCCAGGAGTTGTGGGCCTCGCGCGCTTTCTCCAGCGGGCTGTCCGCGTAGTCCGGGTATGCGGTCACGTAGCGCTTGAGGCCCACGCCGAAGTAGGGGTTGTCGGCCAGCATGCGCCCGCCGGTCTTCCATGACTCCAGCCGTCCCGTGGCGGAGCCGTCCTCTTCGTAGTCATCGATCGTGCCGATGCGATCCGTGTAGTTTTCGCCCGCCGTCATCGAGTAGAAGGCGACCGCCGTCGCGATCATGGCGACCTTCAGCCACCGGTTGCGCTCGCGCAGGGCCACGTATCCCATGGCCGCGGCCATCCCCAGGAAGCCGCCCCGCGAATAGGTGAGCATGACGCCGTGCGCGGTCAGGACCAGAAGCACGAGGAACCCGCCCTTGATGACCAGGTGCTTGGCATCGCGTGCCGCGTACCACATGAAGGGAAGGCTCATCGCCAGGAACATGGCAAAGTCGTTCTCGTCGCGCAGTGTGAAGCCGGGGCCCTGAACGACCCACACGCCCTGGTTGAAGTACTGGTCGTTCGCCCAGTAGCCCAGGTAGCCCACCGAACCCGCGATGATCCAGGAGAGGGCGCGAAGTCGGTTCGCCGAGTCGGTGAGCGCGATCACGAGGAAGTACGTGAGGAAGATCTTGTTGTAGTAGCTCATCCATCGCGATTCCTCTTCGCCGTAACGGCCGAAGTGGATGGACAGCCACAGCGACACCCACAGCACGACGAGGAAGAGCGTCTCCCACCGGCGCAGGAAGTCGAGGCGCGGCCGGAACATGAGGTGGATTCCGAAGGCGCCCAGAGTGGCCAGCGACGTGAGGAACGTGAGTCGCACGCTCTCGAGTCCCCAGAACACGTCCTGCGGCCGGAGGAACGCGAGCACGAAGTACGCCAGGATGCCCACAAAGGGGCGAAGGAAGATCACCACGCCGCCCAGCAGCGCCGCGAACAGCGCGACGGCTACCCGCGGCGAGTTGTTCAGGGCGATGTGCGCAGTGATGACCGCCATCCCGGCCGCCAGCACCAGGAAGAAGAGCTGCTGGCTGGGCGCGAGCTTGGGGAGCGTCTGGAATCGCCAGCGGTTCGGCGCGCCCTCCTTGGCCGCTCCGCCGCCGATCAGGAACGGGTTCGTCGGCCGAAGTTCGCTGTCGCGGTCGGGTGTGCTCATGGAGTCGCCGTTCGAGTCGGGGTGCCGGGCAGCGCGATTCCCACGCCTGGAGACAGTATCGTCTGTGCGGGCGGGGAACAATAGGAGCGAAGAGGCCCAGACCGCACCTGGCGGCCTGGGCCCGTTCTTCGGTGGATCGGGTGGCTCCGTCCCCCGCCGGATTCGGCGGCGGGTCGGAGCGTCCGTCTATTTCACGAGCGAGATCTTCTTGGTCACGGTGCCGCCGGGCGTGGCGACCCGCAGGAAGTAGATCCCGGCCACCAGATTCGTGGCGGTCCACGGAAGCTCGTTCGACTCGATGCGGCCGAAGTCGTAGACCACGCGGCCGGACAGGTCGTGCACGGAAGCCCGCGTCGACGCGGGGTTGATCTCCGCGGCCAGCGAGATCATGGTGTTGCCCCGGAACGGATTGGGCGAAACCGCTACGCCTTCCGGATCGATCAGGGCCACCTGGTCCGGCTTGTCTTCCTGTTCGGTCTCGCCGTCGCCGCCGGATCCGCCGTCGCCACCCGTGCCGCCGTCCCCACCGGTCCCGCCATCACCGCCGGTTCCGCCGTCGCCACCCGTGCCGCCACCCGTGTCGGGCGGAGGGAGCGGGACGCCGGACAGCTGCCACGTGTGCACGATCGGAACGCGCGTGCCGGTCTCGGCCGGGATCCGGGTGCCGTTGTACTCCAGAACGTAGAGGAGGCCGCGGTCGCGATCGAACGCGATGCCGGCCGGCTGGATGCGGCACTTCGGCCACATCTCGGACGGTACCACCGTGGCAAACGGAAGCACTTCCCACGGCTCCCGGTCGCCGCGAGCGACGGCTGCGAAGTCGTCCGGATCGTAGAACAGGAACTGTGCCTCGTACGGATCGCAGTGGAACCCCTTGGACGACGAGCAACGGTTCGAACCGCCTTCGCCGTAGTAGACCTCGCCCTTGCCCTTGCTTCCCACCAGCATGACCGAAGAACGATCGCCGGCGGTCATCCACGCGCCGCCCGACCAGCGGTCCGCGGCGCAGTACTCGGGAAAGTGCCCCTCTCCCGTGGGGTAGCGAAGCAGGCAGATCGCGTCCAGTTCTGCGCCGTAGGCGAGCGACGGATCCTGCCACGGAGCGAACGCGTACAGAGCGGGGCCCTGGGCACCGCCGAACGCGCCGTTCTCGCGATGGCGACCGGACACGAGGTACTTGCCGCCGATGTGCTCATCGGCCCAGGCGGGATCGATGTCGAAGATGTAGTCGGCCGTCTTCATCGAGTGGAAGTCTTCATCCGACTCCGAGCCCAGGCGCCAGGCGCCGGACGGGCGCAGGTCGGAGAAATCCAGCTCCGACATGCCATGGCTCAGGTGGTTGGCGCCGTTCGCGTTGTAGTACTCGAAGATCGTCCAGTACAGCTTGTCCGACGTTTGCCCGGCCTGACGCGGCAGGTAGGCCACCCCGCCGAGCTTGTCGAGATCCACCGTGCTGCGAAGGCCGCCGGTGGGGTCCGCCCACGACTGGAGCAGGACGCCGCGGTTCAGCGCGGTGCCGTCGTACTCCTCTTCCGGAATGACCGGGATGGGAATGGAAACCTCGCCGACCACGGCGTGCTTGCCCACCACGTAGAGTGAGCCGGGGAAACCGTCACTGGGGCCGCCCGCGTCGCCGGTGGGACGGTAGGTCATCCCTCCGCCGCCCGACGGCCACTCGGAGTCCGAGGCGGTGTCGTTCGCCAGGCGGAACGCGCCCAGGTACTCCATCTCGTGGGGCAGAATGACCTCGCCGGCCGCGGCCGGCAGGGACAGGAAGAGCGCGACGATCGCGGTTGCGATCCCCGTGCCCATCGAGTGCTGAGTGTGTTGCTGCTTCATCTTCGACCCTTCCCGGATTCGGTGGGCGCCGGCTCGTTTGCGACGGCCAACGAATCCGCTGATTCGCGCATTCCCGGTGCTGAGTGGAATCAGCCTGAGGCGCCGTTCGGACGGTCGTACGGCCCCCGAGCCCGTAGATGCACGATCAGTGCCAACCGGCGAGGGCTCAGATCTGCGTACAAAAGCGCGAGGGATGCCGAAAGTTGGCAAGCCTCATGCTTCGGCGGGCGTCCTTTCGACGCGGGGGTGTTCCGGCCTGCAGCAGGTCGGAAAGCCACGCCCGGCGCGACCTCCCGCACATCAAGGTCGCCCGGCGGGCGGAGGACCCAAGGTGCCGGGGGGAGGAGGTTGCGTAGGATCTGCACAGACGTGTCCGGCGGCTGCGCACTCCGGCCGGTCACGGGCAGGACCTACGCGCTTTGCAAGTTCTACAAGGGTCGCTTTGAACGTCTTACAACGAACGGGAGGTTTGGCCCGGCGATTCTGGAAAGAATGACAACGAACGAACGTTCAGTCGGGTCGAATGTCGCGCATCGCCTGGCCCAAGCGAGACACGCCCTCGTGGATTTCGTCCGCGGAGAGCGGCCAGAACCCGAGAAGGAGTCCCGGGTTCGCGGCGGGCTTCAGGTAGAACGGCTCGTCGGGATAGACTCCCACGCCGAGCTCCTCCGCCCGCGCCACCAGGCGGCGGACCTCGTCCAGCGACCAGCCCCTCAGGGCCACGTGAAGGTGCATGCCGGTGGCGGCGGCGTGGATCTCCGCGTCGGAACGGGGGAGCGCACGCAGGGCGCTCAGCAACTCGCCCCGGGCCGCGCGCGCGTTGCGCCACGCGCGGCGCAGCAACTTCTCCATGTCGCGCGACGTGAAGAACTCCGCGAGCGCCTCCTGCTCGAGCCGCGAGATCGCCACGCCGTCAATGAGAGCGCCGGCCCGGAACACCTCCACCAGGGATTCGGGGACCACCATGAATCCCAGCGCCGGCGGCGGAGAGAACAGCCGATTGAACGAGCCCACGTAGATCACGCGATCTCCGTCGTCGAGACCCTGGATCGACGGGACCGATGTGCCCTCGTAGCGGTACTCGCAGTTGTGGTCGTTCTCCAGGATCCAGGCCCGATGACGGCGGGCCCAGTCCAGCAGCATGAGCCGTCGACCCAGCGGCTGCACCGCGCCCGTGGGAAACTGATGCGAAGGCGTGGTGTACACGAGCCGCGGCCGGCCGGTGCGCGGCAGGCGGTCCACCCGGAGCCCGTGCCGGTCCACGCCCACCGGCACAATGCGAGCGCCCTGCGTGGCCAGCGTCCTCCGCACCCCGAGGTAGTGCGGGTCCTCCACCACCACGCTGTCGCCCGGATTCACGGTGAGCCGGGCGGCCAGCTGGAATGCCTGCTGGGCCGAGTTCGTCAGGATGATGCGGCGGGACTCGCTGACCACGCCGCGCGTGAGGCGGAGATGGTCCACCAGGGCTTCGTGGAGCGGGCCGGGCTGGCGGCGGAAGTCGAACCGTGCCGCCTCCGGCTCGTAGCGGGAAGAGACCCGACGGAGCACGCGGTGCCACGCGCGCCGGGCGATGGGATCCGAGACCGTGGTGTTGTAATCGAAGTTCCACGGCAGGTGGCTGCGGTCGAGAAGCGTCGACGGCGCGAACACGCTTCCCGCGCGGAGAACGCGCTGCCCTTCCCGGGACAACGTGCCGGGGCGACGTCGCGGCCCGGCGGGCGCCGCGGCCGGGGGCGTGGCCGGCTGGGCACCGGGAAGCCCGCGGGACGGGATGTCCCGGGCGACGCGCGTTCCCGCGGCGCCGCGCGTTTCCACATACCCCTCCGCCTGGAGCTGCTGGTACGCGGCGACCACGGTGTTGCGGGAAACCCCCAGGTCAATGGCCAGCCGGCGCGACGGCGGCAGTCGCTCGCCCGCCGCCAACTCGCCGGTGCGAATGGCCGTGCCCAGGGCCTCGTAGACCTGCTCGGCGAGCGGTCGCAGCGGATCCAGGCGCAGAAGCATGCTCGGTACCTCCGTTGCCGCGCCCCGGGGGCCGCGGCAGGTAAAACTTGGTCCCTTCACTATTGCACGTCTTGGCCCTTTCGATAGATCCAAAGCGCGTCACAATGGAGGCGAGACGGTTTCCCGGAACAATCCCATGGAGGTCGAACATGCTGGCGCCCCGACTGCTCTGCCGCTCGCTTCTTGCCGCCCTGGCCCTGGCCGCGGCCCCGACCACGCTTCCCGCGCAGGACTTCACCAAGATCACCGGAGTGCATCCCACCCTGGAGGCCGGCGGTGGCCGGGCCAGCAGCTGGAGCGACGTGGACGGCGACGGCGACCTGGATCTGTACGTCACGCGCGGGGGAGCCCTGCACGAGCTCAACCTGCTGTACCGGAACGACGGCGGCGTGTTCGCGCTGGACTCCACGAACGCGGTGAGCCAGGACAGCCTGCGCGCGGACGGCGCGTCGTGGGGTGACTACGACGGCGACGGCGACGACGACCTGTTCGTGGTGAGCTGGTACGGGGAGTTCAACGGTCTCTTCGAGAACCAGGGGGGAGGTGCGTTCACGCGCGTCACCACCGGGGCGGCCGCCACGACTGGCACGTTCTCGGAGGACTGCGCCTGGAACGACTACGATCAGGACGGCGACCTGGATCTGTTCGTGGCGAACTCGAACGCCACCGACAACCTCTTCTACCGGAACGATGGCGGCGGTGCGCTCACGCCGCTCACGGTGGGGCCGGTGGTGAACGACGGGAACACATCGCGGCACGGCGCCTTTGCCGACTACGACAACGACGGCGACGTGGATCTGTTCGTCACGAACGAATCGAACCAGGCGAACAAGCTGTACCGGAACGAGCTGGTGGAGACCGGCACGGCGACCTTCGTGGAAGTGGCGGCGGGCGCGCTGACTTCCTCGAACATCTCCTCCATGAGTGCCAGTTGGGGCGACTACGACAACGACGGCGACCTGGACATCGTGGTGGCCAACTACAACGGACAGTTCAACACGTTCTTCCGCAACGAGCTCACGGAGTCGGGTTCCGCCACGTTCACCGAGCTGGTGTCCACCGGGCCGTCGGCGGATCGCGGCTGGAGCTTCGGGACGCACTGGGCGGACTTCGACAACGACGCCGATCTGGATCTGGTGATCACGAACGGATTCGGCAACCCGGGCCAGCTGCGTCGCAACTTCGTCTATCGCAACGACGGCGGCACCCTGCTCCGCATCACGAGCGGACCGTTGCACGCCGATCAGGGTTGGTCGTTCGGCGCGTCGTTCGGCGACTACGATGACGACGGCGACCTGGATTTTCACGTGGCCACGTGGATCGATGACGACCAGCAGGATTACCTGTACCGGAACGAAGCCCAGAACACCGGCAACCACTGGCTGGCCGTGGACCTGGTGGGGACCGTGAGCAACACCTCGGGGATCGGGGCTCGGATCCGCGCGAAGGCGATCGTGGACGGCAGCCCGGTGTGGCAGATGCGTGAGGTCGCGGGCTCGGACGGCTACTGCAGCCACAACCTGCGGCAGCATTTGGGGCTGCGCGATGCGGCCACCGTGGACTCGCTGGTGGTGAACTGGCCCAGCGGCATCGAGCAGGTGTTCGTGTCGGTCGCGGCGGACCAGCGGCTCACGATCGTGGAGCCGTCCGCGGTGGGAGTGGCCGAAGAGCCCAGTCGCCTCGGTCGGGTGGGGGCGCTCCGCGGGGCCTCGCCCAATCCGTTCCGCACCGGCACCGCGATCGAGTACGAGATGGCCCGGGCGGGGCGCGCCACGCTGACCGTGCACGACGTG
>BQJX01000129.1 GCA_021604925.1 Gemmatimonadota bacterium | reverse complement strand
GACTCCTGGCGGTGGCCGGCGTGACCGGATGGGGAGTGGTTCCGATCTCGGCCGCGGCCGCTTTGGTGGTGGCCGTGGTGGCAGCGTCGCGAATGCGACTGCGCATTGTGGACACGGCCGCGGACGTGGCGGCGTTCGTGTTCCTGGCGCGACGTCCCCGCAACGCCGCACGACGCGTGGCCCGGGACCTTCGCCCGATCCGCGAGTCGAGCGTCAGCTGAGGAACCGCGGCGGACGGCATCTCGCGGAAGGCATCTCGCGGAGCGCATCTCGCAGCATCTCACGGAGCGCATCTCGCATCGGAGAACTGCGCATCTCCGTACCCCGCCGAAGATTACAGACCCTTTACCCTCCGGCGCCGCCGATTCGATAGGGTAGAACCTCGCCACCCCAAGTTTCCGCTTCCCCCGGAGATCTTATGCATCGATCACTTTCAGTACTACTTTGGTCCGTGACATTTCTGGCGGCGGCCGGAGTTGTCGCGCCGACGATCGCCCAGACCAAGATTCCGGTGGAGGGTTCGGATCGCTGGCTGGTCCAGTACGCCGACTCCACGGTCTCGATCAACGATATCTGCCCCGTGGCCAAGAAGAAGCTGGGAACGCGAAAAGCCCCGCTCTACGTGAACCAGCGCCCCGTGGGATTCTGTTGAGGCCCGTGTATCACGGTCTTCGGTGAAGGCCCCGTTCCGTTCCTGATCGAGATGGGCGCAGAGCTCCGCTGCCCGGTCCGCCCTTCGCGCCCCGCGTCGATCGACCCCGGGCTCGTGTCCTGGGTAAACCACGAGGCGTATTTCTTTAGCAGCAAGTCGGCCAAGAAGCGCTTCGAGCGACGGCCCACCTACTGGTGCGGCACGATCACGGATCCCGTTTCGCTGGAACGCTTCCGCCCGTCCGGAGACGAACCGGTCACCTATTACCACGGGCGACCGTTCTACTTCGCGTCGGTCGAGTCGCGGGACACGTTCCTGGCGGATCCGGAATCCTACCGCCGGGCGCGCAACCGCATGACGGCCGCGGCGGACCCTGAGGACGCGGAAGCCGCAGACGACCTAGAGGAATCGGACCGTGTGGTCGTGCCCACCGGATGACGAACTGGTCGTGATCACGGTCTCGTTGTTCGCGATCCTCATGACCTGATCGGCGGTGAGCGACACGGTGTGCGTGTGGCCGCTTCCCGACAGGGTCAGCATCACGGACGCGCCGGCAGCGACCTGCGCGTCCGTGATCGTCACCGAGTGGGTGTGCCCGCCTCCGGTCACGGTGCCGGCGATGTCGTTCGAGGACGGCGCCATGGTGGTGTTCTCGTCGTCGCCACAGCCCACCGTCACGGCAATGCCGGCCCACGTGGCCACCAGTCCCGCCTTGGCCAGAAACTCACGTCGATCCATGGTTGTCCTCCTTCGCTGAAGTGGACCCGCCTTCGCGCGACTCGCCCGCGCGATCCGCTCGCCGCTCCGGGGGTTTCCCCGGATCCACGGCGCGCTTCCGTCCGCGCCCCAGGGCTCCGTGCACCCGGCGCGCGATCTCCTTCTCCTGGCCGAGCTCTCCCGGCACGTAGAACGACGATCCGCGCAGTTCCTCCGGCAGATAGTCGTCCGGACGGAAGTGGCCGGGCGCCACGTGCGGGTAGCGGTACTCGCGCCGGTCGGCCCCCGTCATTCTCAAGAACGGAGGAACCTCGTAGGAGTGACCGTCGGCCACGCATTCCATGGCCGCGTCGATGGCGCGGGTGGCGCTGTTGGACTTGGGGGCGGTGGCCACGTAGAGCAGCGCCTGGGCCAGCGGCAGGCGCGCCTCCGGCATCCCCAGGACCTCCAGCGCCTGGAACGCGGACATGGCCACGGTGAGCGCCTGCGGATCGGCCAGCCCCACGTCCTCCGCCGCGGCCACGAGAATCCGGCGCGCCACAAAGCGCGGATCCTCCCCGGCCTGCAGCATCTTGGCCATCCAGTACAGGGCGGCGTCGGGGTCCGATCCGCGCAGGCTCTTCTGCAGCGCCGACGCGTGGTCGTAGTGACGTCCGGACGCCTTGTCGTAGAGCACGGTGTTCTCGCGCGCCAGGCCGGCGACCACGTCCGCGCTGATCTCGTGGCTGCCGTCCGGGCGCGTATTCGCGCACGCCTCCAGCAGGTTGAGCGCAATGCGGGCGTCGCCGTTGGCGCGGCGCAGCAGCTCCTCGCGCGCTTCCGGTCCGAGCTCAATGTTGCGTCCGCCAAGCCCGCGCTCCTGGTCGTGCAGCGCCCGGTCCAGGAGTTCGCCCAGCACCTCGGACGGGATCGGTTCCAGCCGGATCACGTGGCAGCGCGAGCGCAGCGGCGCGTTCACCTCGAACGACGGGTTCTCCGTGGTGGCGCCGATCAGGACCACGGTCCCGTTCTCGACGGCCGGGAGGATGGCGTCCTGCTGCGCCTTGTTGAAGCGATGGATCTCGTCGATGAACAGCACGGTGCGGCGCGACCACCGCCGGTTCGACGTGGCCTCCGCGATGACGTCGCGGAGCGCCTTCACTCCGGAGGACACCGCGGAAACCTCGCGGAACTCTGCATCCACCTCCGCGGCCAGCGCGCGGGCCAGCGTGGTCTTCCCGCAGCCGGGCGGACCCCACAGCAGCAGCGATGGCAGGAGCGAGCGCTCCACCGCACGTCGAAGCACGGCGTCCGGCCCCAGGATGTCCGACTGGCCCAGGATGTCGGCGAGGCGACGCGGTCGCATGCGCTCCGCCAGCGGCGCGTCGGGAAGCTCCGCGGCCGGCGAGACCTGCGCGCCGGGCGCGGGCCGGCTCACCGGCGGCTCGTCAAAGAGGCCTCGATCTTCGGACACGGTTCCCTCCGGGCCCGCGGGAGTTCAGCGCGGGCGCGGCCCCAATATGACATGGACGGGAGGGCGACGGGGAGATGGATGGACGGCGGTGGCGCGACGGCTCCGGCGCTGGCGTGCCGGGGAGAAGGCGGGTGCCGACGGTGCTGGCGTTCCACGGGGGGACGTGCCGAAGCCGCCACCCTTCCTACTCGGAAGCGGGCTGTCCGTGCGGAGTTGAGGCCCTGGCAGCGGTGCTGGCCTGGGCAGGCGCCTTCGTCGCGGCCTTGGCCGGCGACTTGGCCTTCGCCCGGCCCGCCGCCGCCTCTTCTTCGTCGACGGTCTCCACGGCCTCCATGGGCTTGGATCCGCCGAACGTCCGCATGGCCTCGGCCTTGCCGACCCAGGTCTCCGAGAGAATCTCGCGGGCCGTGGCCAGGTCGATCTGCAGGTAGTTCGCCTCGGATGCCACGTAGTCCTCCAGCGCCGTCTCCGTTTCCACGGAATCCTCGAACTTCTTGATGCGGCACAGTCCGTTGGCGGCGGCCACCAGCCGCACCAGATCGCGATCGCCCGGGACCTCGTCCGCGTTCGGCTCGTGGTGGTGCTCGATCACCCAGCACAGCGTCTTGGGCAGGTGCCAGCGCTCCGCGATCCACGCGCCGATCTTGGTGTGGTCCACGCCGAGCACTTCCACCTCCGCCTCGCGCGGCGCCATTCCGCTGTCCACGCGCTTCATGATGGCGGCGGAGTCCTTGGGCGCGTACTGGTCGATCACGACCTTGCCGATGTCGTGCAGGAGTCCCGCGGTGAACGCTTCTTCCTTGGCCTTGTAACCGCTATGCTTGGCGAGCGCGCGCGCCGCCACCGCACAGGCCACCGAGTGATCCCACAGGCGGAAGCGGTACTGGTTGTTGAACGTGCGCTTGCGGAAGATCCCCACCACGCCGGCGTTCACCACGATATTGCGGACGCTGCGGAACCCCAGCAGCGTGATGGACTGCTTGAGCGTGGTGATCCTCCGACTGAATCCGTAGAACGCCGAATTCACCAGCTTGAGGATCGTGGACACCAGCGCCTGATCGGTGGCGATCAGGTTCACGACCTCGTCCAGACTGGTGTCCGCGTCGCGCGTCTTCTCCAGGATCTGCGAGACCACGTGCGGCAGCGTGGGAAGATCATTGATGTTCCGGCCGAAGATGCGTCGCAGCGTGCGATCCGCCGAGTCCGTCTCCTTGGCCTCCGTGCCGGCCGCCTCCGTCCCGACCTTGGCGTGCGAGATCGAGCCCAACTCGTTCCACACGTTCTGATCCTTCATGGCGCGCAGCATGGCGCGCACGACCTCCGGATCGAACGCGGTTCCGGCCAGCTCCTCGATGCGCGTCATGGCAAAGCTGAACGACGCGGCAGTGCTGTACGGCCGACTGGTGACGATGGCATCGAACGCATCCGCGAGCCCGATGATCCGACCGAAGATGTGGATCTTCTCGCCGGACGATCCCGTGGGATAGCCGCGCCCGTCAAAGCGTTCGTGGTGCTGCAGGATGCCGGCGATCACGTCGTCGTCGAAGCCGGGAATCCCGCGCACGATCTCGGCACCCTTGACCGGATGCGTCTTGATCAGCTCGTACTCCTCGTCGGTGAGCTTGCCGGGCTTGAGCAACACCTCGTCGCGGATGCCGATCTTCCCGATGTCGTGCAGCAGCGCCGACATGAGCAGCGAGTTGCGCATCTCCTTGGCGAACGAATGCTTGTCCGAGCGTTCCAGCTCGTTGGCGATCGCCAGGCTGTACATGGCCACGCGCTGGGAGTGGCCGCGCGTGTACGGATCCCGCGCGTCCAGAGCCATGGTCAGCGACTCGATCGCCTTGCGAAGTGCCTCGCCGCCCTGCACCTGTGCCCGCGCGTGTCCGATCATGCCGCCCAGCGTGGACGCGACCGTGGACGCGAGCAGGAGATCCACCTCCTGGAAGACCTCCTTGTCCGGTCCGGTCATGATGCTGAGGGCGCCGTAGGACGTGGGACCCACGCGGATGGGCGTGGCGATCAGCGCGGTCCGCTCGAACGGGAGCAGCGGCAGGCCGCCGGTGGATTCCTCGCCGCCGATGATCATGGGAGAGTTGACCTTCAGCACCCAGCCGTGAATCCCGTCCTGGATGTAGTTCAGCTCCAGCGGCGGCTCCGTGCCGAACCCGATGGTGGCCTTCACGTCCAGCTGGTTGGACCCGGGATCAATGAGGCTGACCACGGCGCGATGGGCGCCGGTGTGGCGGGCGATCTCGGAGACCACTTCGCCCAGGAACACCTCGGACTCGGGTTCGTCGCCGGCCATCTCGATGATGCGCTCCAGGACGCGCAGATAGCGCCCCACGTCCGCCGCGGGCGACTCTTCGGGGCCGTCGTCCGGATCGTCGACGAATGGGTCGTTGGGCGCATTCATGGTGTCATCGCACGTTGTGGCCCGGAGGCGTTCGTTTCATCGAGTCCTCGTTGCGAAGCGACATGGCGGTCGACCGAGCCTGCGGGTCGAATGGCGCGGACCGAACGACATCGCGGCCGGGCGACGCAACGGCCGCCTCCACCGAGCGGACCCGCTTACATGTCGTACAGCTTCTTCTCTTCTTCCAGGACCCCTTCCAGGATTCCCTGGATCTCCACCAGCGCGCCCTCTTCCAGGCCGAGCGTGCGGGCCGCCCAGCTCTCGGCCAGCTGGTCGTTCTCGGGGGCCTTCTCCAGCCCCACGCCCATCCGCTTGCAGATGTGGTTGGACACGGCCAGGATCGCGGCCAGCGTGCTGGCGCCCTCTTCGGCTTCCGGACGATGGTGGTACGCAATGGTCTCCACCATCTCCCAGTCGAAGTTCCACTTCTGCGCGATCAACGCGCCGATGTGGCTGTGATCGAAACCGAGCATCTCCGTTTCCACGTCCGCGAACGAGCGGCCCTCGTTGTACACCTTCTCCACGATCTTCCCGTACTTCTTGGGGACGACCTGGTTCAGCACGGCCTTGCCGATGTCGTGGAGCAGCCCCACGATGAACGCGGTCTCCTCGGCCTCGTAGCCCACGGTGCGCGCGACCTGACGGCAACCCATGGCCACGCCGATGGAGTGCTCCCACAGGAGCTTTTCCTTCAAGCCGAACTGCGCGCCCTTCTTCACGAAGAGGCTGCGGGACGACGCCGCGATCGCCATGGACTGCACGGCGCGGAAGCCGAGCACCACGATGGCGTGCGACAGGGTGCTGATCTTCTGGTCGAACGAGTAGAAGACGCTGTTGGCCATCTTCAGGATGCGGGCCGTGAGCGCGGGATCGGCCGAGATCACCTTTTGCAGATCACGAACCGACGTGTCCTCTTTGCCCACGAGCTCCATCATCTTGGCCGCCACATGCGGGACCGGCGGGAGATTTCCCGTGACGGAAATCACCCGCTTGATCTGGTCTTCGTTGATGGTGGAGGGCAGCGAGTGGATCTCGCGCTTGGTCGCGGCCTCGGACCCTTCGGGCATTGTCATTCGATCGAATCCCTCTCCACTGAATCCCCAAACGCCGCCGGTCTTCCGGGCCGGCTCGCGGCCCGCGCGGATCTTCCGTAGAGAGTCACCCAGGTGATTTGGAGACCTGCTGCCCAACCGACCCGACCCTCTCCTTTCTGGAGATCGGCCAATGGGACCGGCCCTTGAGGAATTCGTGCTGATGGGGCCCGGATCAGCGGATTCCGCCGGTTTGGGCAACCGCATCGCCGGCCGGCGGTCCCGCCCCCAGATTCACCGAGATCCTCGTGGTGCGGCCCAGTGGGTGGGTCCAGGACGTCCCCAGGGCGATCTGGGCCCCCGGCAGCCGAAACCGGACCCCCGCGGACCACGTGGGCGGGTCCTCCCGCACCCCGGCCAGGAGTTCCCCGACGGACCCCGGGGCCCAGGACGCGCCCAGGACGGCCGAGACCGGCCGGATCTCCGTGCGGTGGGCCTCCAGGTGAACCCGCAGCGAGCCCAGGCGCTGCTCAAGCCCGACCGCTGTTCTCGCTCCCTGCCCGCGGGGATCCCCCGGCACCTCGCCCAGTACCGTCTCCGAGGTGGCCGCCAGCACCGACCCGCGTTCCGAGTGCAGGCGGACCCCCACGTCTACCGCCACCGAGCGACGCGGCGCCCAGCCGGTTCCCGACACCTCCCGGTAGGCGATTCCCAGGCCGCCGGACGCCGCGGCACCGGCACGCGCCAGCACCACGCGCGCCTGGGTCTCCTGGTAGACATCCAGCCCGAACCGACGCGCGCCCGCCGCGACTCCCCACGGCCCGGGACGCCACCACTCCGCCTGCGACTCGGTCAGGTCCCGCAACCCGAACGGCCGCGCCCACGTGAAGCGAACCTGCGCGGTCCCCCGCGCGGGCAGCGCCGGGTTCCCGAACGCGCCCACGGGGCCCACCACCGCGAGTCCTCCCAGCGCCGCGCCCCCCGCGTCCAGGGGAGGCCGCTCGAACGCGGCCCAACCGCGGCAGGG
>BQJX01000128.1 GCA_021604925.1 Gemmatimonadota bacterium | reverse complement strand
CGAACTGGATGCCGTTGGCCAGGCGGATGCCGGTGTCCGAGTGCTTGGCGGCCGGCGCGAACGAGAAGCGTCCACGCTCGGTCAGTTCCGGGACGGCGGCCGGACCGGCCTGGGGGCCGTTCGGGCTTGAGTCCGGGGTTTCCGCCGGCAGCGAGGCCAGGACCGGGGATGCGAGAAGGCAGCTAGCCAGGGTGATGCCGGCCGTGATGCTCGAGGCGGCTCCGGGGAATCGAGCCATGCGGCAAACCTCCAAGGTGGGCGGAAAGGAGTGTGGATCCTCGTTCGCGGACAGATGCCCGCAGGGGACTTCGAAGTGTAGCGGTTGGAGAGGGGGAGACTCAAGCCGGAGCGGCTCGGCGCATCAGGGCCGACCGACGGGCCGGCTGGCTCGGCGTGCCACGGGTGCATGCGGGATCCGGCCGGCAGGGAAGTGCATTGGAGGTCCGTTTCCTGGGTTCCGTCGGCTCCCCTGCGGCCTTACGCTTCGTCGAGCCCTCGTCCCGGGAGTCCCCTTGCTGGAAGCCACCCATCTGCTCGCCTTTGCCGGCACCGCCCTCCTGGTGCTCGTGGCCCCGGGGCCCGCGATCCTGTTTCTGGTGGCGCGCAGCCTTCACCTCGGCCGCGGCGCCGGGCTCGTATCCGCGGTGGGGCTCACGGCGGGCGCGGCCGTGCACGCCATCGCCACGGCCGTCGGGCTCTCCGCGCTGATCGCCACGTCCATCGCGTGGTTCACCGCGATCCAGCTGCTGGGGGCCGGATACCTGATCTACCTGGGGATTCGAGCCTGGCGGACCGCGGACGCTCCCCTGGAAATGGCGCGACCGGAGCCCCGCTCGAACGGACGGAACTTCCTCGACGGCTTTCTGGTGAACGTCTTCAACCCCAAGCTCTCGCTGTTCTTCCTGGCGTTCCTGCCGCAGTTCGTGAGGCCGGACGCCGGAGGCGTGCAGACCCAGCTGCTGGTCCTCGGCAGCGTGTTCGTGCTGCTCGCGTTGCTGGTGGACGGCACCTACGCGCTGGTGGCCGGAACCCTCCAGCCGTGGTTCACGCGAAGCCGAGGTGCGGTCCGGCGGCAGCGTCGGGTCTCCGCATTGATCTATGTGGGCTTGGGCGTGGCGGCGGCACTCACCGGGCGCAAGGCGACCAGCTGACGGTTCGCCGCCGGGCCGCCTGCGAGGGTCCGGCGCTTCGAATCCGCTCCCAGCTTGACGCCCGGTGCCTCGCGGACCACCTTGGAAGGGGACGAACCACGGTTCCCACAGACGATGCCGGTCGACCGGGGGCCAGTGCACGGTCGACCGCAATGGACGCGCGCCGTGTCGTCGGTTTGAAACGCCAGCCCCAGGATGGCCCGCCTTCCCGGGGAAGGCATGTTATTATCTCGTCCTGGAGTCAGGTCAAGTCGCTCTACCGGTAAGTCACCTGGCAGACCTGCTCCTCGGCCCCGCCCTGCGTTCGCGCCCGGGCGGGGCTTCTTTTTTGCCCGGCGACGTTGCTAGCGCGTCATCACGATCAACACGGACGCCTGCACGCGGTCCACCAGGGACTCCAGATCCGCGTTCCCGGCCTGGGTGGCGCGCGACGTGGATCGGTCCGGAAGCGTGTCGAGAAGCGCCGAAACCGCACCCGCCCGAACCGCGCAGTTCACGCTGGGGAGCGGAAGCACCTCCCCGGCGCTGCCGGTCGGGGCCGCCACCATGGACGTGACCATTCCGACGACCTGCCCGCTCATGTCCAGCAGCGGCCCGCCGCTGTTGCCCGGCTGGATGGGCACGGAGACGAGGAACCCGTTCGGGTTGTCGAAGATCCCCGTGAGCCCGCTCACGATCCCGTGACTCAGCTTGGGGTTGCTGCCCATCACGTCCAGTCGCGGGAAGCCCAGCGTAAAGACGCCGGCTCCGAGCCGGA
The DNA here is from genome assembly GCA_021604925.1 of Gemmatimonadota bacterium. Lineage (GTDB taxonomy): Bacteria > ARS69 > ARS69 > ARS69 > ARS69 > BQJX01. The sequence goes on along the minus strand of BQJX01000128.1, from coordinate 5,390 downwards.
GCGCGTCCGGGCGGATGGGGAGTCCGGCCGGCAAGTGCTTGGAGTCATCCACCTCCAGCACCGCCACGTCGTTGGCGGAGTCCCTGGCCGCAACCGCGGCCTGGAAGACGTAGCCCTCCGAGTCCACTACGAAGATCTCGTCGCGGTCCGCGATCAGATGATGGTTGGTCACGACATATCCGGAGGCGGTGGACCATCCCGTTCCGGTACCGCGGACCGAGTCCATCGGCATGGGAAGGGTCGGGTCGGCCAAGGCCGGAGTGGCCGCGAGGGCGGCGAGCATGGTGGCGCCGAGGGTGACGCCGAACGCGGAGACGAGAGGGTTGGCTCGCATCCTTCTAGCTCGGCGGAATGGTGAGGGACCTTGAGGGGCAGGGCGCCTCGCCCCTTGGGGGGAGCCCTCGGAAGGCGTCGCTTCCGCCGTTCGCTTCTCCGGTTGCCGGCGTTGGTAGGGGAAGAAGCAACTCCTCAGCCACCGGATCCGGGAGGTCAACGTCATGAACTGCCACGCAATGAAGCTGGGAATCGCAGGGGTCTTCCTCATCGCCGCACCTATCGCCGCGGCTCACGAGCTGCTGGCGGACGACGTGAGGGCCGCACTGGGAATCAGCGCCCTGGATGCGGACAAGCAGCACCTGCTTGGCTCGTTCCTGGACGCGAAGCTGCACGAGTTGGACGCACGGGAAGAAGCGCTGTTCATGAAAGCCAAGGCGGACAGCCAAGCCGCGGAAACGAAAGCCACCGAGAATGCCGCCCTGGCGGCGTTCCGGGGACTCAACCTGGGGGCCGCGTTTGCGGTGTTCTTCTACGACGACGACAACATCAGCAAGGCGGAAGTCATCGGCGGGGTCGTTCGAGTGACGAGGCGGGAGAGCCAGGATCTGAAGTACCTGCTGGAGGCGCACTTCTTTCCGAAGCTCTTCCTGGACGACAGAGGAGGCGTGGGGCCGTTCTTCGCGGTGGCCGCGGACGACGAGGACATCGTGGATGCGATCGGCGCCGGAGTCATGGTCGGGTTCCGCCGGAGCAAGAGCGCGGATGCCTCCCTGAACTTCGGGGCCGGCTTCTTCATGGACACCAACTCGCGGGTGCTGGGCGGCGGACTGCGCGAGGGGGCTGCGCTTCCGAACGGCGAGACGGAGATCCGCTACGAGGAGAAGGGGAAGACGGGCTTCCACCTGTTGTTCTCGTTCGCCTGGTAGCCGCTCACTTCGGAATCGGCCGATGAACCTCCCACCAGTGGCGCGCGCGCGCCTGTGTCCAGTCGCCGGCGCCGTTCGTCGAACCGTTGCCGTCCGCACTCGCGTGTCCCAATCCCTCCAGCCGCGCCGCCAGCTCGGCCGCGCCGGCGGGTCGCTTTGCCGGATCCTTCTGCAGACAGTCCATGACCACGTCCTCCAGCGCCGCCGGGATCTCGAGTTCCGCCAGTTGCGAAGGCGGCACCGGTGCCTCATCCACGTGGGCCAGGATCACGGCCATGGGCGTCTTGCCTTCGAACACCGGACGCCCGGTGAGCAACCAGTACGCCACGCATCCCAGTGAGTAGAGGTCGGAGCGGCCGTCCACCTCGGCGTCGGTGGCCACCATCTCCGGCGCGCAGAACGCGGGAGTTCCCAGGAACGCTTCCGCCTGGGTCCGCGTGACGTCGTTGTCCTGTTGCACTTGGCGCACCAGGCCGAAGTCCAGCACCTTTACAAAGTCGAACTCCAACCCGTGGTGGCACAGATAGATGTTGGCGGGCTTGATGTCGCGATGCACCAGCCCCACCGCGTGCGCTTCCGCCAACGAATCGCAGACCTGCCGCAGGATGTGCACCACGCGCGCCGCGGGCACCGGTCCGTTCTGCTTCACGAGCGTGTCCAGATCCAGGCCGTCCAGCAGCTCCATCACGTAGTAGAACTCGCCGTCGTCGGTCACTCCAAAGTCGTACACCTGGATCGTATGTGCCGAGTGCAACGCGGCGGTTGCCTTGGCCTCACGTTCGAACCGCGCCAGGAGACGGGCGGGGCTGGGCGAGTCGGGGCCGCTCCTGTCCGTGGGCCGGATCAGCTTGATCGCGGCGGGCCGTGCCAGCATGCGGTGCTCGGCTTCGTACACCGCGCCCATGCCGCCCTGTCCCAGCTGCTTGCCGAGCCGGTACTGGCCGAACTCCATCGCCTCGTCCATGCTGCGCCGGAGCTGGCCGATCCGCAGCAGCGCGCCGGATGCGAACGCCGCCAGCACTCCCAACAAGAGGCCGGCCGCCCAGAGAGCGATGGGTCCGTGTCCCAGGACCCAGGTGGAATCGGGCAGCGGCGTGAAGCGCAGGGACCACTGCCGATCGGCGAAGTGGAACTTGTGGGTCCAGGCATCCTCCGGGTTCAGGCGGCTCACGTCTCCCGGGCTGGAAAAGAGGATCTGCTTGTCTTCGGCGCCGGACTCGTCCCGCAGCAGGATATGGATCCCGTCCGCGCCTCCGCCCGCGATCGCCCGCTGCACCACCGGCTCCAGGCGCAGCAGCACGGCCAGCAGTCCGAGGAACTCCGGTTCGCCCTCGCTCGGCGCCGCACCCGGTTCCGTGTTCGCGGACGGGACGCCGGCGGGCACGCGGAACACCGGCTCGTAGCTGATGACGGAGTAGATCCCTTCCGGGTCCTCGATCAGGTTGTAGCGATCGGAGGCCGTGGCTTCGCCCGTGGCCCGGGCGCGCGCCGATTCGTCACCGCGCTCCGGGTTTCCGATCACGTCCAGTCCGAGAACCACGGGCTCGATCGGTTCCATGTACAGGATGGGAAGGTAGTCCGCGCGCCGGGCGGCGCGCATCAATCCGGCCTTCGGGGCGCGCTGCTGAAAGTCGAAGTCCGCGAAGCCCTCGGCCCGCACCTCCTGCACCATGCGGTCGCGGTCGGCATCGGTGACCAGCGGCATCCACTCGAACGCGTAGATGCTGGGATGCCGCGCGATGATGGGCCGGACAAACGTTCCGAACTCCTCGCGGGAGACATCGTCGGAAGAGAGGAACAGCGCCACGACCGAGCGAAGGAGTTCCCGCGGCAGCTCAAAGCGATTCTCGATGGAGAAGGCGAGCTGCTGCGCCTGCACCACAAAGTCCCGGCGCTTCTCGTGGCGCTCCTTCCCGCGTAGCGCGCCGAACACGAGCGTGGAGAGCAGCGCCACCACTAGGAACACGCTGATGGGCCCGATGAAGGTCCACGACCGGGCGGGGGTGAGGGAGTGGCGAACGCTTCGGAGGCGGAGGTTGGCGCGAGCGGCTTTCTTCATGTGCCCCACCGCCTTTCCGGGCTGCGCTGGGAGGTGGACGGGCGCATGGTACTGGAGATTGGGGAAGCATCCTAGATCGGTCGTCCGGGGGTAGGAGCGGCCGGAGTTGCGAAAATCCCGAAATCCCGCCCATCCGCTCCCCAGCCGGGCGTCGGCACAACCGCCTTGACGCCGACTGTGAACATCTTGCACACTCAGATTCGCTGATTCACGCATCCCCCCTGGGTGCAGCTTGGAGCGAGTCATGCCGCGAACCCACGCCAGCAGCCCCTGTCGCCAGCCACTGGACACCCCCGCCTGCCCTGCCGATAACAGGGATCGGGGGTTTTTGGCTATTCAGACGTCATCCCCCCCGAGAAAGGGGAAGGACCAATGAATCGCATGTTTCTGATCGCGCTGACGCTGGCGGCCACGCTCTTCATGACGGACACGGCGACGGCGGCGGTCTATGCCAAAGAGGCGATCGATCCGGTGGTGTTTGAGGGGGATCCGGACATGCCGAGCGGTGCCAATCCGAACGGGCTCGCAACTGTCGCTCTCGATCCATCTCCAACGGCGGGCAAGCAGTCGTTCAAGGTTGTGGAGTCGGCGAACACCAACGAGCCATCGTTCGCTAGATGGTGGGTCGCATTGTGGAGGTGGGCGTGGAGTCTGCGTTGATCACATCGGACCCGCTGATATCCCGCATGTGCGCCGACGAGGCAACTCGCACGATGCAGGGGCATCGCAGCGCGATCCGCGGAATCGAACGAGCGATCCGTAGTGCGGGTGAGTCGAGTCCTCCCGCGTCGCGGATTGAGTTGGCGGACCACTACCACGCGATCGGCCACTACGGAATGGTGCGGCAGACGCTGCTCCCTCTGCTCGACCTCGGCGACTGCGATCAGCATTGGCGCGCGCGTGCCCAGGCGAGGCTCGGTTGGTCAGAGTTTTTTCTCGGTGATCTCGCTGCAGCCGTGAGAGATCTCGATGCGGCCGTCCGGTTTTTTGCACCCACTAGTTATCATTCCGATCTGGCTATCGCGCTGCGCTGGCTCGGATCAGTCCGGCAGTCGGAGGGCAGACTCGCCGAGGCGATGGAGCATCTCCAAGGCGCATTGGCTGCGGCGAATCGTAGCGACGATTCGGGTGAGGTTGGGAGTTGTCTCAGCGACCTTGGAATTGCCTACCGAATGTGCGCTGACTATCGGCGAGCGATCGACTATCACCGACGAAGTCTTGAGGTCTGGCAGTCCGAGGGTCGTCGACACCATGTCGGTAGGGCACACGCGAACATCACTATCCAAGAGTACCACCTCGGACGATTCTCGGACTCTCGTGCTTCGGCTGATGCGGCCATCGAGATCTTTCAAGAGACCGAGAGCGCTTGGGGTGTTGGCTCAGTTTCAATCATGTTGTCCCGCCTAGCTAGACAGAGTTGCGACCTAGAAGAGGCCAAGAGCCGTGCTGCAGTGGCCCTCCAGATCGGCCGCGAAACAAAGTACAAACGCCTCGAAGTCCTCGCTCTCGAAGAGATCGCAGATTGCCAAACGGCTTCCGGTGACACCCGCGCTGCTTCCCACACGTTGGAAGCCGCACTCAAGCTCGGAGCCAAGATCGCCCCCCAGGGAGACCTCGTCTACGAGATCTCCTGGCGCCTCGCGCGAGCCTGTCGATCGCTCGGCCAGATCAGTCGCGCCCGGAAGCTCGCGGAATCCGCCGCCAAGATGGCGTCCGCCACCGCCGACGTTCTGGAGCACGCTCTCTCCAAGCACACACTGGCTCTCATTCGATTCGATCTTGGAAACCGATCCGAAGCGCGCGAGCTCATCGAAGATGTCATCGACACTCTCCGGAGGATTGAAGCGGCTCACTACCTCGCCCAGGCCCACGAAACCGCCGCCACCTTCGCCCTGGATGGCGACCGCGACGAGACGCGGGCCATCGCCCACCTCCACGAAGCGATTCGTCTCTATTCCCGCTGTGGCGTGGAGCATGCGGTGGCCTTGGCCGAGGCTCGCCTTCGCGAAGTGGAAGACGCCGCCGGAATCCCGCCGCGCCGCGAGGGCGGCATTGCCGGAGCGCCCGGCACGGTGATCGCCGTCAGCCAGGCCATGCGCGATGTCCTGAAGACCGCGCAGACCCTGGCC
>BQJX01000127.1 GCA_021604925.1 Gemmatimonadota bacterium | reverse complement strand
CGAGTCGACCGCGTCGCGGTAGAACCGCCGGAGCGCGGCCGGAGAGACGGTCCGCACCTTAGGGCCGGGGCCCGCCAGGTCGGTGGCCAGGTGGGCGGGAGGCGGTTCCTCACACCAGGCTTCGGGCGGGAACGGGTTCCGGTTCCGGGCGCTGCGGAACGGGAGGTCCAGTTCGGGGTTCTCTGGGATGGACTTCCGCACCACGGCACCCTGCCCTTCGCGCATGGACACGAGCCGCCGCGCGCGAAGTTCGTCGTAGGCGGTTTCCACCGTCTTGCGGTTCACTCGGAGATCGCGAGCCAGGGTCCGCGTGGGCGGCAGCGGCGCGCCGGGACCCAGGTGGCCGCGTCGGATCATCTCCTCAAGGTAGGAAGCGATCTGACGGGTCAGGGGAAGGGCCGCGTCGCGGTCGAGTGGAATGAACATGGGCCCATTGAACCGCGAGCGGTGATCCCAGGCAAGGGGAGTGGCAGTGAAGCAGCGAGAAGGAAGCGTGGATCGGGAGTGGCGGTCCTGGATCGTCGGCGTGGTGTGCACCCTGGCGGCCGGCTCGGGGCTAGCGACCGGCACTGCCGTGGCGGGAGACGCGGCGATCGCCAGGGACGACGGTGGGGCGCCGGCCGGTCACGGGCTGCAAACGGCCATCGGCCAGGAGAACCCAGCAGCCTACGTGCGCGAACTGGACCGTCTGCTCTTTGCCGATCTCGTGGCCGGGACTCCGGAAGCCGAGCGCCCCGAAGCTCCGCCGTGGAACCTGAAGCTGCTGCAGCGCTCCCTCGATCCGGCGAGCGTGATGCTGGTGTTCCACCCGGACGGCGAGGTGGTGTGGGCGGCGGCCATCTCCCACGACCAGGTGGTTCCGCGCAAGCTGAACGCCCCGCACACCAACGCGTTGGGGCCCCGCCTGCAAGCCTGGGCGCACGGCCCGCCGGGGCGGCCGCTGGATCGGCACGCCGCCTCGGCCATCCACCAGAACCTGTTCTTCCCGTTCGAGGCGGAAACGGCCGCCAAGCGGCACGTGATCGTGGCGGCCTCCGGAGTGCTGCGCGACCTGCCCTTCGAGATCCTGCTGATGACGCCGGCCACGGAGGAACACAGCGTGACGGAGATGCCGTTCCTGGTGCGACGCTTCGAGTTCGCCTACGAGCCGACCGTGGCGTCGCGGCTGGGCTGGTCAAGTCGGCCGGGCGGACTGCGCCGGATTCGTCGCCACTCGGTGGACGATCCGGATTCGCGCGTGGTCGCCGCCGGAACGCTGATCGCCGTAGCCCACGAGGGGCCGTCCGGGAGCGGGATGGAAGCGCTGGGCTGGCTGCGCGAGGGCGCCGGTGCGTGCCTGCTCGGCGGCGACGAGGGCGGCCTGGACGTGTTCCTCAAACGCTTCTACCGCGAGCGGGCCGGCGGCCGCCGCTCGATTGTGCGCGCGGTCCATCGGACCCGCCTGGGCCTCCTGGGCGACGGTCTGCCCCCCGAAATCTGGGCTCGGCCGATGCTCTACGGCGCGGAGTAGCGCCGGCGCGGCGCGCGCCCCCGGACCGCCCGAAGTCGCCCGGAGGCAGCCGATCCGCCCTTCCGGGCCGGAACTCCGGGCCGAGATCGAGTTTCGCCTTCCGTCGTCGAGCGCCGCGTGGTACCCATCCTTTTTCCGAACCGTTGCGGAGGGGGCCATGTCCACAACCCGAGAGAGTGAGGGCCGAATGGCCGGCACGACCTTGAGCTTCGATCAGTTGCGCGCGGAGTCCGAATCTCGCGAAGTCCGCTATGTCCAGCTTCAGTTTGTCGACATTCTCGGGATTCCGAAGTGCGTGGAACTGCCCGTCAGTCAGCTCGAGAAGGCGTACAACAACGAGATGATGTTCGACGGTTCGTCGATCGACGGGTTCGCCCGCATCAACGAGAGCGACATGGCGTTGTACCCGGATTGGGCATCCCGCTTCTACGAGATGTCGCCGGACGGCTCCGGCAACGTGCTGCGCGTGATCTCGGATGTCTACACGGACAAGATGGGCGCGGACGGCGCGCGGCCGTACGAAGGCGATCCGCGCTACAACCTGAAGCAGTTCCTGAACCGGTGCCGCTCGGATCTCGGCTGGGACTTCATGACCGGCTGCGAAGCGGAGTTCTTCCTGTTCGATGCGGAGGCGCTGCGCAGTGGCGACCTGGTCACGCACGACGACGGCGGCTACTTCGACGTGGACCCGGTGGACCGCGGCGTGCTGGTGCGGCGCGAGATCGTGGACCAGCTGCACGAGATGGGACTGGAGATCGAAGCACTGCATCACGAGGTGGCGCAGGGACAGCACGAGATCGACTTCCGCTACGCGGACGCGCTGGAGACGGCCGACAGCCTGATGAAGTTCAAGTCGCTGATCAAGTCGATCGCGCGCGACTACGGACTGCACGCCACGTTCATGCCCAAGCCCAAGGCGGGGATCAACGGGAGCGGGATGCACACGCACGTGTCCGCGTGGAAGGACGGCGCCAACATCTTCCGCGACGACAATGCGCCGGGGCACGGCCTGTCCAAGACGGCGATCCACTTCATTGCCGGAGTGATGAAGCACGCGGGCGCGATCACGGCCATCGCGAACCCTCTGGTGAACAGCTACAAGCGACTCGTGCCGGGCTACGAGGCTCCCACGATCATCGCCTACAGCATTGCGAACCGGAGCCCCATGATTCGCCTGCCCAAGGCCACCGGGAACTCCAAGCGCCTGGAGGTCCGCTCGCCGGATCCGGCGTCCAACCCGTACCTGCTGATGGCCGCCATTCTGGCCGCGGGCGTGGACGGCGTGAAGAACGAGATCCCGGCGCCGCCTCCGATCACCGAGAACGTGTACCACCAGTCGGCGGAATGGCGCGCCGAGCGCGGGATCGAGGAACTGCCCGGATCGTTGGAAGAGGCGCTGGATGCGCTGGAGGCCAACGACGTGATCCGCGGCGTGTTCTCGGAGCACACCATCTCGCACTACCTGGCATCCAAGCGCGCGGAGGTCCACGAGTACAAGAAGGCCGTGCACGCCTGGGAGCTGGATCGCTACCTCGTCCAGTACTAGGCGTCTCGGAAGCCGGTCTCGGACCGGAGAAGTCGGAATCACGGGCCCCCGCCGCTGGCGGGGGCTCTTTTGCGGCGGGGACGGGCCGGATCCGACCGGGGGCCGCGGTCTTGCGGCGCCGGCGCGGCCCCTCGACGGCCCCCGGAATTGGCAGTATTGTGCCGCCACGGACGGTCAGGTCCCCGGAATCGAGAAACCATCCCACTCCGAAGTGAGGGCGAACCCATGTCCAACGGGCTGTTTCGCACGATGATGCCTGAGAACGAGCCGGTCCTCGGCTACGCACCCGGCTCGCCGGAGCGCCCCGCGTTGAAGAGCGCCATTCGCCGCGTGGGATCCAAGACGATCGAGATTCCGCTGGTCATCGGCGGTCGCCGCGTCAAGACCGGCAAGCTGGCGGAGTGCCGCTCCCCGCACGACCACGAGCACCTGCTCGGCCGTTACCACAAGGCGGGCAAGAAAGAGGTGCAGGCGGCGGTGGACGCGGCCGCGAAGGCGTGGCCGGAGTGGTCCCGCATGGATTGGCAGGATCGCGCCGCGATCTTCCTGCGCGCCGCCGATCTGCTGGCCGGTCCGTACCGCCAAATCCTGAACGCGGCCACCATGCTGGGTCAGTCCAAGACCGCGCACCAGGCCGAGATCGACGCCGCGTGCGAGCTCATCGACTTCTGGCGCTACAACGTGCGCTACCTGCAGGACATCTACGCGGATCAGCCGGGCAGCCAGGAGGGACTCTGGAATCGACTGGAGTACCGCCCGCTGGAAGGGTTCGTCTTTGCCGTCACGCCGTTCAACTTCACATCCATCGCTGGGAACCTGCCCACGGCGCCGGCGCTGTGCGGCAACACCGTGCTGTGGAAGCCGGCTTCGTCCGCGGTGTTCTCCGCGCACTACATCATGGAGATCCTGAAGGAAGCGGGACTGCCGCCCGGCGTCATCAACTTCGTGCCGGGCTCGGGCAGCGAGGTGGGCGATCCTGCCATGGATCACCCGGCGTTGAGCGGGATCCACTTTACCGGATCCACCGAGGTGTTCCACGGCGTGTGGAAGAAGATCGGCGTCAACATCGAGCGCTATGCGAACTACCCGCGCATCGTGGGCGAGACGGGCGGCAAGGACTTCGTGTTCGCGCATGCCAGCGCCGAGCCGCGCAGCCTGGCCACCGCGCTGGTCCGCGGCGCGTTCGAGTACCAGGGGCAGAAGTGCAGCGCGGCCTCCAGGGCGTTCATCCCCAAAAGCCTGTGGAAGCGCGTGAAGGACGATCTGCTGGGTCAGATCTCCGAGATCAAGATGGGCGACCCCACGGACTTCGGCAATTTCATGGGCGCCGTGATCGATGAGGGTGCGTACAAGTCGATCGAGAACTACATCAAGATTGCCAAGCGCGCCCCGGACGCCAAGATCCTGGCGGGCGGCGGCTGCGACAAGTCGACCGGTTGGTTCATCGAGCCCACGGTGGTGCAGGCGACCAAGCCGGACTTCAAGCTGATGCGCGAGGAGATCTTCGGCCCCGTGCTGACCGTGTGGGTGTACCCGGACGGCCAGCTGGACAAGGCGCTGCAGGCCTGCGACCAGGGATCGCCCTACGCGCTCACCGGCGCCGTGTTCGCGCGGGATCGCCAGGCGATTGTGCACATGGCCGACAAGCTGCGTCATGCGGCGGGCAACTTCTACATCAACGACAAGCCCACCGGCGCGGTCGTGGGGCAGCAGCCGTTCGGCGGCAGCCGCGCCTCGGGCACGAACGACAAGGCCGGCAGCGCCCTGAACCTGCAGCGATGGATGACGCCGCGCACGATCAAGGAGACGTTCGTTCCGCCCCGTCACTTCAGCTATCCGTTCCTGCAGTCGGACGACGAATAGGAGCCCGCATGGCCGGCGAATCGGGACGTCAGGAGCTGGCCGGGTACCGGGCCCGTCTGGAAACGGTGCGAGTCCGCGTTCGCGACGAGTTCGGGGACCTGTCGGACGAGGACCTGGACCGACGCCCGGAAGACGGCGGCTGGTCCATCGCGGAGTGCGCCCGGCACGTGACGATCGTGAACGTGGAGTATCTGGACGGGATCGAGAAGGCCGTGCAGGACGGCCGGGCCGCGGGCCGGAGGGCGGACGGACCGTTCCGATACGGACGCTTCGGGACGTGGTTCGTGAACCAGCTCGAGCCCACGGCCACCCGTCGTCTGAAGGCGCCCAAGCCGGCCCAGCCTCCGCACGAGCAGGGCGGCCGCGCCTGGATGACGGACCTCGACGCGTCGTTCGTGCGGCTGGACGCTGCGCTGACCGCGGCCGAGGGACTGGATCTGGCCCGGATCAAGGTCACGTCGCCGTTGTTTCGAATGCTGCGGTTCCAACTTGGAATCGCGCTGCGACTTCTGGTGGTCCACTCGGACCGCCACAGTGTCCAGATGCAAAGAGTCCTGGCCCGGACGGGCCGCCACCAGGGAGCCCACTCGTGACCCAATCCAACGATGTGTTTCGCACGATGAGCCAGGAGGAGGCCGAGGCCTTCCTCCAGGAGATGCGGGACGAACTCAAGCCGCTCTACAAGCAGTTGGAACGCGCGTCCGCGGAGACGCTCCGGCTGCGGCCGGTGTTCCTGGCCAAGCAACCCTGGGGCAAGCGATGTGGCATGATCCGCAAGGCGATGTCGCTGCGGGTGAATGCGGATGCGGCGGCCGAGGTGCTGGCCGCGTTCTTCATGGAGCGCTACGCGGAAGACGTGGCGGCGCTTCTGGACCTGCTGGGAGTGGAGCATGAAGAGGGCGTGCTCTCGGAGATGACGCCCAAGCAACCGACCAAGGCGAAACTGAAGGCCGCCGTGGACAAGTTCCGCGCCGGCGAGAACGCCCCGCAACGGGCGCTGTTGGTGAAGGCCTTCGCGGCCCAGGGCGCGGTGGACTGGCCACACCTGGACGCAATGGTCTTTGACCTGGAGGAAGCGAAATGAGTGACACCGTGGCGAGCAAGGGAATTGCGCTCCTCGAGGAGCTGGGGATTTCGGGACCGGCGCACGGCGCGTGCTGGGGCGAGTGGCTGGACACGACCGGCAACGGCGACGTGACCGTGACCACGCCGGTGGATGGGTCCGAGCTGGGCCTGGTGCATCTGGCCGGTGTGGACGACTACGAGACGGTTCTGGCCAAGTGCCAGGAGCGCTTCGCGACGTGGCGCATGGTGCCGGCGCCGTTGCGCGGCGAGGTGGTCCGTCAGCTCGGCGAGGAGTTCCGCACGCACAAGAAGGCGCTGGGCGCGCTGATCGCCTGGGAGATGGGCAAGGTCCGCTCCGAGGGCGAGGGCGAAGTCCAGGAGGTCATCGACATTGCGGACTTTGCGGTGGGCCTGTCGCGACAGCTGTACGGACTCACCATGCATTCGGAGCGCCCGGGACACCGCATGTACGAACAGTGGCATCCGCTGGGCGTCTGCGGCGTGATCACCGCCTTCAACTTCCCGATGGCGGTCTGGGCGTGGAACGCCATGATCGCCGCAATCTGCGGCGACGTGGTGATCCTGAAGCCGTCGCTGAAGACGCCGCTGTGCGCCATCGCCATGCAGCATCTTTGCAACCGCGTCATGAAGGCGAACGACTGCGAAGGCGTGTTCGGTCTGGTGATCGGCGCGGATGCGACCGTGGGCGAACACCTGATCAATGACCGGCGCGTGCCGCTGATCTCGGCCACCGGCAGTTGCCGGATGGGACGCCACGTGGGTACCACGGTGGCCAAGCGGCTCGGCCGCTCGCTGCTGGAGCTGGGCGGCAACAACGCCATCATCGTGGAGCCGGATGCGGACCTGGAAATGGCGCTGCGCGGCATCGTGTTCGGGGCCGTGGGAACCGCCGGACAGCGCTGCACCAGTACGCGTCGCATCTACCTGCACGAGTCCATCGCCGACGCGTTCACGCAGCGCGTGGTGAAGGCCTACGAGTCCGTGTCCATCGGCAGCCCGCTGGACGACGGCGTCCTCATGGGTCCGCTGATCGACGAGGATGCGGTTCGCATGTACGAGGAGGCCATCGGGAAGATCCGGGAGCAGGGCGGCCAGATCCTCACGGGCGGGGAGCGGCTGGACCGCCCCGGCCACTACGTGAAGCCGACCGTGGTCCGGGCGACCGACGACATGGCCATCACGCGCCACGAGACGTTCGCGCCGATCCTGTACGTGTTCACCTACCAGAACCTGGACGAGGCTATCCACGCCCAGAACGATGTCACGCAGGGGCTGTCGTCATCGATCTTCACCACGAACCTCCTGTCGGCCGAGACGTTCCTGTCCGCGCGCGGATCCGATTGCGGAATCGCGAACGTGAACATCGGAACGTCGGGGGCCGAGATCGGTGGCGCGTTCGGCGGCGAGAAGGAGACGGG
>BQJX01000126.1 GCA_021604925.1 Gemmatimonadota bacterium | reverse complement strand
CCACCATCCACAGCGGCAGTCCCGGGGGAAGCGTGAGTCCGTACAGGAGTCCGGTGATGGTGACCGACCAATCGCCCAGCGCCGAGGCGCGGCCGGTGAGCCGGCAGAGCAGGTACTCCGTCCCTACGCACGAACCCAGGGCCACCCCCAGGGTGAGGAAGCCGGCCAGCCCGAACGCGAAGACCGCGAACGCGGTCACCGGCAACAGCGCCAGCACCACGTTGAACATGATCGTGTCCACGCTGTGCCCACTGACGATGTGGGGCGACGTGCGGATCTCCAGCGTCTTGGCGAGTGAACTCATGACGCCGCCTTTTCCAGGGCCGCCTTCTTGCGAACGGCGCCCTTGGCCACGCGGAACCGCTGGACCAGGGGAATGTGCGATGGGCACACGAACGAGCAGGCTCCGCATTCGAAGCAGTCCATCAGGTGGAACTCCTCGGCCATGACGGCGTGCTCCTCGTTGCGGGCCAGGGCGCCCAGCTTGCAGGGATCCAGGAACAGCGGGCACGCGTCCAGGCAGTAGCCGCATCGAATGCACGGATACTCGCGATCGTGGGTTCGGTCGGATTCCACGCCCGTGAACGCCACCACGCCGGACGTTCCCTTCGTGATGGAGATGTCCAGGTTCGAAGCGGCGTGCCCCATCATGGGGCCGCCCAGGAACACGCGATGCACCTCATCCGTCACGCCCACCTGCTCCAGGAGGAAGCGGAGCGGAGTGCCCATCGGGATCCGGTAGTTGCCCTTCTCCCGGACGGCGGGTCCGGTGATGGTGATGGCGCGTTCCTGGATTCCCCGGCCGTGCGGCAGCAGCCGGCCGATCTCGGCGGTGGTGGCCACGTTCACGCAGAGCGCGTGCACGTCCAGCGGCAGACCGCCGGAAGGAACCTCGCGGCCGAGCAACGCGGAGATCAGCATCTTTTCCGCGCCCTGCGGGTACTTGACCGGGAGCACGCTGACCGTGACCGGAAGGTCCGTCGGGAGCCCTTCGCGAAGATGGCGCGCGGCGTCGGGCTTGTTCGCCTCCACGCCGATGATCACGCGTTCCACGCTTGTGGCCTTGAGCAGGTAGCGGATGCCCAGGTAGATGTCCTCGCGCTGTTCCAGCATCACGCGGTGATCGGTGGTGAGGTAGGGCTCGCACTCCACGCCGTTGATGATCAGCGTGTCCACGGACTTGCCTTCGGGGATCTTGAGTTTCACGTGCGTGGGGAACGCCGCTCCGCCCAGACCGACCACGCCCGCGTCCTGGATCGCGGCGATGATCTCGTCCGGAGTGGCGGTGTCCACGGGGCAGGGCGTGCCCTCCAGGACTTCCTGGGTGGACCCGGGGAACGGCTCCAGGAACACCGCCGTGGTCATGCGACCGGAGATGCTGGGAGCCAGGCCGATGCGGCGAACCACGCCCGAGGCGGGCGCGTGCATCGAGACCGAGAAGAACCCGTCCGCCTTGGCGAGCCGCTGGCCGCGCAGGACTTCCTGTCCTTCCTGGACCAGCGGAAGGGCCGGCTTGCCCAGGTGCTGGCTCAGCGGCACGATGAGCACCGGCGCGAACGGGAACTGCCGGATGGGCAGCCCGCTCGTTTCGTCCTTCAGCTCGGGCGGATGCACGCCGTGCCGGAAGGTCTTCCAACCCATCAGTCTCAAGTCAGCGCTCCCCTAGTTGAACTTCTCGCCACGCGCGATCCACTTGTCCATGCCCTTCGCATTGCGGTCCCGCGGCAGCCCCGGATGAATGATCCGGGCCGGACACTTCTCCGCGGCCTTCACGAGATCCTGGTACGGGCCGGCGGTCGGGTCCCCGATCACGGCCTTCTTGTCCGCGTTGTACTGGAAGAGCTTCGGGTTCAGGTTGGTGCAGTCGTCACACGACGTGCACTCGTGCGTGTCGATCCAGGGGGCGACAAAGTCGCCGGCTCCGGCCGCGGGCGGTGAGGCGGTTCCGGCGGTTCCGGCGGCGCCGGGCGCGGGGGCCCCGCCCGGCAGCGGCGCGCCTCCCACCAGTGCGGCCAGATCGTCGCCGGACCCGCCGGCCAGCTGGAGCAGACTCGTGGCCAGTTGTCCGGCCACCTGGTTGCGGACCTGCTGCTCGATCTCGGCGCGCGAGATTTCCGGTTTCTCCTGGCCCGCCAGCGACCGGAGCATGACCCAGAAATCCCTTCGCTCTTCGCAGGACGCCACCATCGGGCGGGCGACGAGGAGCCGACTGAGCTGCTGCTCCCGGTCGACCGACCAGACAAAGGGGAACCGGCCTTCGCGCTCGTCCTCGTCCAGTTCGAGGAACTCGGCGAGGGGCACCATGTTCGCGTTCCAGGTGTCCGGCGGCGCCACGCGGAAGTGCTTGCGGAACCGGACCTCCGTCATCGCGAAGTCCGCGAACGTCATCGGCAGCGTCATCTCGCGCTCGCGACCGTCTTCCAGGTAGCGGACCGTGTAGGTCGGCCAGTCCTGATCGATGGCCGGGTTGCCCTCCAGGTCAAAGCACTCGCGCGGAGTCTTGCCGGCGTCCGGGTCGTAGCGGAACAGCGGGTAGGCGCGCGACTCCACCGCCAGCTTGGCCTGGTGCGAGCTCATGTCGTCGCCGATGCCGTGCTCCGGCTGGCACGACGTGTACAGGTTGAAGAGCGCCGGCCGCCGCGCCTTGAGTCCGCGGATGAACCCTTCGATCATGTGATTCGGATGGGCAATGGTGCTCTGGTGCACGTACGTGGTGCGGTGCGCCATGCCGATCAGCCCGATCTCCTTGCGCGGCTCGTCCTTGCCCTGGATCGCCTTGCCGTGCTGGGCCATGTCCGAGACCTGGGCCATGAACCCCGAAGTGCAGGCCTGGCCGCCGGTGTTGGAGTAGAGCTGCGTGTCCACCACCACCACCTTGATCGGCTTGCCCGAGGCCATGGCGCGGGACAGGTTCTGGAAGCCGATGTCGTACATCGCTCCATCGCCCCCGACGGCCACGACCGGCGGGCAGAGCTCCCACTCCTCGTCCGTGAACTTCTGCCAGTTGAAGTAGGTGAACTCGTCGTCGTCCTTCGTGGTCCTGGTGGATCCGCTCAGCTCGAGCTCGGCCAGTCGCACCGCCCGGAAGCCGTCGGCCATCTTGGCCATGTGCCCTTCGAAGACGCCCATGGCCATGGACGGGGAGTCCTGGAACAGGTGGTTGGCCCACGGGAACGGGTACGGGTTGAAGGGATAGGTGCTGCCCCACACGGACGTGCAACCGGTGGCGTTGATCATGCCCATGGAGGAGCGGCCGCGGCCGGTGGTGCCGTCCGTGTAGCGCCAGCGAAGGTCCTTCAGCTTGGACACCAGGCCGGTCACGTGGCGCAGCCAGTCCTGGTCGATGACGTCGCCGCCCAGGATCGACTCCATCCGCTCGGCAATGCGGGCCAGCGTGACGTCCTGCTCGCCGATCTCGCGGATCACCTGGTGCATGGGATCGCCCACGTTGATCTCGCGCACGAGCCGGAGCTGGATGTGCTGCTCCAGCCGGGCGATCAGGTCCTCGAGCTTGGCGAGGTGCCGCGCGATCCGCGGCTGCATCAGCGCTTCCACCGTGGCGGTGAACAGGTGGAGCACGGTCTTCTCCGCACAGCCGAGGCAGGCGCCGTCGCCGCTGGCCAGCGCGAGGTAGTTCGACTTGTCCAGGAGGATGGACTCGAGAGCCCCGATGCCTTCCTCCAGATCCGAGACGCGGATGTACTTCTTGGGCGTGTTCGGAAGGTCCATCCAGAAGTCCCAGTGGTCGCGCAGTTGTTCCACGGACTCTTCCGTCTGCGTGACGGAGACGAGCGCGTCGTCATCGCAGACCTCCACGCACTCCATGCAGCCCTTGCAGGTGTAGGGATTCACCGTGATCGACAGGAGACCGCCCCCTCCCGGGGCGTCCTTCTCCGGCAACGTGTAGTGCGGACGCGACAGGGCGAACGGGAAGTCGTTCATGGCGTCGCGGAACAGGTCGAACTCCTTCTCCAGCTCGGCGCGTTCCGCATCTTCCAGCGAACTCGTCTCCAGCGTCTGGCGGATGGCGCGCTCCAGGAGCTGGTTCACGGAGTCCGTTTCGGCCGCGGCGTTGAGCAGCGGTCGCAGCGTGCCTTCCAGCTGACGGATGGCCCGCGGCAGATGCTTCGTGGCCTGGCCGCGCTTGCGCATCCTCTGCACCACCGTGTCCAGCACCGGTCCCACCTCGCTCACGAGTCCGGGAATCGCCGTGTCCGGACACACCGTGTAGCACTTGGCGCACGCGGTGCAGTTCTCCGCGTTCCACTGCGGATGCTGGAAGCGGATCTGCGTCATGTCCCGGAAGAGTGACGAGCTGGCCGGCATCACTCCCAGGCCGATGAACGGATCGGTGAGGTTGTCGTTGCCCATTCCCCGGGCGTAGAAGCTACCGGTCTGCTCCCAGAACCGATGGACGTCCGTGGCGGGTGCGGCGCTCTGTGGAATGGGCCGCACCATCATGGGGATGGGGGGCTCGCCGTTGCGCGACGCCTTCCCGTTGGCGCTCTCGGTGATGGGGCCCACCGCGACCCGCTTCACCTCCGTGAAACCACGCCGCACCACCCGCATGTTGTCCTCCACCACGCGGGCGCCCTTGGAGCCGAACTTCTCCTGGAGCTGGTCGCGAATCGCGTCGAGCAGGCGGGCGTCATCCAGCCCGGCCCGTTCCATGACCGGCGAGGCGGCAAAGAACGCGCCCTGAAACGCGATCCCCTGCATTCGGAGCTGCAGGGCCGGGTCGCTGGCTTCGTCGCGGGCCACCTGGAATGCATCCAGGTAGAAGACGCGGATCCTGCGATCGATGATGATCTTCTGGAACGAGGGAGGAATGCTCTCCCACGCCTTCTCGGGCGACGGGGCATCGCTCTGGATGATGAAGACGCCCTCGTCCTTGAGTCCCGCGAGCGCGTTCGTGTGCTGGAACACGTTCGGGTCGGGGGACAGCACCACGTCCACGTGGAAGTACTCGCAGTTCACGCGGATCGGCTCCGGCGCCGCCGCCAGGTAGTACGTGGTGGGCTGCCCTTTCTTCTCCGATCCGTACTTGGGGTTGGCCTTGATGTGGTAGCCCAGCAGATCGAACAGCGTCATGGCCAGGTTCTTCCCGGTCGTGATGGCGCCCCAGCCGCCCACCGAGTGGAATCGAACGGTGATGCTGTTCTCCGGCATCAGGTTCGGGTTCTCGGAGCCGCGAATCGCCAGCGCCTTCACGTTCGGGTAGGACTTCTCGATGGTCTGCTGGTACATCTCCTGCTTCGGCGTGATCGCCTTGTCCCGCAGGAAGTCGATGGACAGGTAGAACTGTCGCTTGTGCCCGCCGTCCGGCAGCATGTTCTCCACCGCGCCCACGATGCCCTCCGGCTGCAGGTCGCGGCTGCCCATCCCGAACGAGCCCGAGTACAGGCGAGGGGCGTCCGCGGCCGACGCGTAGGACGCCAGCTCCGGGAAGACCGGCTTCTTGGGGTCGCGGCCGTTCTCCAGGCACTTGCTCACGGTGGCGCGGATCTCGCGCATGAGCGGCAGGTCCTCGGCCAGCGGCTGGTCCAGGCGCTCCAGCACGGCCACGCCCTTCTTGCCCTTCAGAATCCGGCCGATCAGATCCGACGGGAACGGCCGGAACATCACCAGGTCCACCACCCCCACCTTGAGTCCGCGCGTGTCGCGCAGATAGTCCGCCACCGCCTCGGCGCTCGGGATGAGGCTGCCCTGTCCCAGGATGACGTACTCCGCGTCGTCGGTGCGGTAGGTGGACACGCGCGCGTACTCGCGTCCGGTCAGCGCCGTGAACTCCGCGAACGCGCGTTCCGTGAGGGCGCGAATGTGATCAAAGAAGAACGGTCGCTGCGCCGCCACGCTTTGCATGTAGGAATCCTGGTTCTGGACCAGGCCGGCCATCACCGGGTTGTCCACGTCCCACAGCACGGGAATGCGCCGTCTGCTGTCGCCGTAGATGATGCGTTGCGCGGGCGTGGGCGTTTCGATGATGTCCTCGGGGCGGCCCAGGTACTCCGCGATCAGCTCGCGCTCCGGCACCAGGATCGACTCGATGAGATGCGTCGTGAGGAATCCGTCCTGCGCCACGATGCCCGGCGTCAACGCCAGCTCCGCGATCCGGTGCGCCATGATGTTGAGGTCCGCGGCGGACTGCGCGTCCTTGGCGAAGAGCTGGAAGAACCCGGTGTCGTCCACGCAGTGGTAGTCGTCGTGGCCGGCGTGGACGTTCAACGTGGCCTTGGTCATGGCGCGGGCGCCCACGTTCAGCACGTAGGTCAGCCGCTTTCCGACCGCTGCGTACAGCGACTCGTGCATGTACGCGATGCCCTGACCGGACGAGAAGTTCGAAGCGCGCAGCCCGGTCATGGACAGCCCGGCGGTCACGGCGGCGGCCGCGTGCTCCCCTTCCGGCTCGACGAAGATGAGGGGGCGCTCGGAGATGTTCACGTGTCCCGCGGCCGCGTTCTCCGCCCAGTACTCGCCCATCTGGGTGGACGGCGTGATCGGGTAGGCTCCGGCGCCATCCGTCGACTCCCGCTCGCACATGATGACGGCCGTGTTGCCGTCCATGGCGGCGCGAATCCCCGGGTACTTGACGTCGGGGCGCTTCTCGTTCATCGCGTTCTTCACTTTGCGCGCGAAAGTACGTACTGACATCGAGCTGTCCCCCATTCCGGTGCGAGCCGATGGCACCCGGCCCTTGTGGTGCTCCCCTACGTCGGGCCGTCGCGAAGTGCGCCGCGCCGGACGATCTTCCGGGCGGCGGCTCCCTTGACTACGGTTCCGTTCGAGTCGAGCCAGACGATGGCCCCCGTGGGGCAACGCTGGATCGGTACCTGGGTGTCGTGCTTCCCGCCGTAGTCCACGACGGGAAGGTTGTTCTGCATCGTGATGAGATCGGGCGCGTCCAACGCGCAGCGGGCGCAGGCCGTGCATGCGACCTCGCAGTCCTCCAGGAGTTCGTCGCCGGCCTCGAGGGACTTGCAGGCCACCCAGAGTCGTCGACTCTGCGGCTGCAGGGAGAAGAGGTCCTTGGGGCAGACTTCCACGCAGTCATTGCACGCAGTGCACAGGTTCTCGTCCACGACCGGGATCGAGTGCTCGTTCATGCGAATGGCGTCGAAGTCGCAGACCACCTCGCAGTCGCCGAGACCCAGGCAACCGTAGAAGCACCCCTTGCCGCCGCCGGCCACCTGCGCGGCCGCCCGGCACGTCTCCAGCCCGTGGTACTTGGCGTGATTGCGGGCCACGTTGATTCCGCCGGCGCACGCCAGCCGGGCGATCCGACGCTCCTGGGCGCCCACGTCCACGTTCAGGTAGGCGGCGATCTCCTGACGGCCCTGATCCGAGCTCACGGTGCACTGGCCGGGGAGCACCTGTCCCTGGACGAGCGCCTCCGCGAACGGCCGGCAGCCCGGGAAGCCGCAGGCGCCGCAGT
>BQJX01000125.1 GCA_021604925.1 Gemmatimonadota bacterium | reverse complement strand
GGCGTCCGGTCCCGCCGAATGCCTGGCACCCGGGCAGCACCTGGCGGTGAAACTCGGCGGCGGCCCCGCCGGCACCACGCCGGAGAACCACGAGGTCCGGTTCTATCCGACGAACGACCGGGGCTCGGTGATTGCGCTGTCGGAGCCCGGATCGGGGAGCGATCGCTTCATCGAGGTGCCCGTGCAGGACTACGCCCCGATGCCGAGTATGCCTCCGGTGGCCCAGTTCTCGATCATCACCCCGAACGAGCAGCCGGAGGTCGTGAGCCGGTACGACGTCTTCTCGATCCCGGAACTGCCCATCCTGAACGTGATGGCGTTCTTCCCGGACACGAACATCCAGGCCGGGATCTATGACGGCTTTGGCGGCGTGGATCTGTTCGATCCCCTGCTGCCGGGCCAGGAACTCGACATCGACGTGGTGCTGGACACGGGGCCGCTCGGGGGCACGCGGAGTGGGCCCGGGTCGGTCCTCACCGTGGTCCTGTTTCCGCTCGGAGATCCGACGGACGGACCGGTTACGCCCAACGGGCGGCGCGATTTCGGGATCAAATCCCTGGAGCCGAATCCCACCAGCGGCCGTACGAGCATTGCGTTCGAACTGCCGCGTCGCGGCGTCGTGGATGTTGCGATCTACGACGCCCGCGGTTCCCGTGTCCGGCAACTGCGGAGTTCCGCCGAGGCCGGACAGGGTTCGATGGTGTGGGACGGCCGCGACGATTCGGGCCGTCGCCTGGCGGCCGGGATGTACTTCGTGAATCTCCGCGCTCCGGGAGTCGACAGCTCACGCAAGCTGCTGGTCATCCGGTAGCGAAGCGAACGTGCAGCCGAAAGTGCGGGTGTCGGTGGCTTTCCGCCGGCACCCGCAGTCTTGGGCCCCCGCGCCTCTTCGCTTGCAACGAGCTAGAACTCCAGGCCGACGGACGCCACCGCGTAGTGAAGCCAAGCGAAGTTGTACACCTCGTCGACATCGGCCCCGCCTTCGACCGTTCGATAGCCGGCCGCCAGACTCCATCGATCCGCAGGGCGGTACCGCAGTTTCAGTGCGGCATCCTCCGCCCGCCCGGGCCCGCCCGCGAGTGCGTCGGCGTCCAGTTCCGCGGTCCAGCGGCAGCTCAACCGATAGGTGGCCGCCAGGTGCAACAGCGGAACGAAGCCGACATCGGTCTTCTCCGCCGTGACCGTGTCCTGCACCAGCCGGATCCTGGCGTCGCGCACCTTGGCCGTGAATCCGATCCACCATTGCCAGTTGTCGCCGGCGTGAAACCGGTACCGGTAGCTCAGTCGCCAGGAGTGGAACTGATAGTTCGCCTCGACGGGCGACCCGGCGCCAAAGGAGCCTCCGGCAAAGTTCACAGGTGCGGAAAGCGTGGCGGACTCCGTGACGCTCAGCGGAGCCAGGAGGACGCGCAGTCCGTTGCGCTCGCTCAGGTTCCACGTGGCGTACACGCGGCCCGCGCTCCATGGCCCCTTCCCGATCACATCGACCAGCGAGAAGCGGGATCCGGTGGCGTCGTTGGGGATCTGGACGTCGTTGACGGTCTGCCAGATCGGCCCGCCCTCGAGCTCCAGAACCAACTGGCGTGCTTCTCCGGGGAACGCGGACACCGCGCCGGGTGCCAGCGGTAACAGGGCCACCAGGCCGGGCAGGCGTCGGAAAATGGGACGGAGCATGGGGTTCCTTTCAGCGGGACACTTCGTGCAGGAGGGCGAAAGCCAGGGCGCCGCGCGCCGTCCAGGCGGTGGTTCGAATCCAGTTCGAGGTGGTCAGGAAATGGTGGGCCGCCGCGTCAAAGCCGCTCTCCAGGATCCGGTGCTTGGGGATCTGCAACAATCCGGTCGAGAGCCAGATGGCGCCCAGCAGGACCAATCCAGTCACTAGGGCTGCGTGAGAAAGGTGCGGCCAACCGAGAACGGTGAGCGCGATGGCGGCCAACGACTCGGCCGCCATGGCAGGACCGACGATCCACGTGGTCCGGGACTCGTGTTCCTTCTGGAAGCGCGGGAATCCATCCCGGGTCACGTGCGGGAACAGTGGGTAGTGCACCACCTGGACAAACCAGATCACGCCAACCATGAACAGCGTGGCGGCGGCGTGGACCTGCGCCACTGCGGCCAATGTGCTCATTCCCCCAGGAACTCCTGGAGGTTCGTCTTCCCGAACGTGGCCCCGGGGAACCGGGCAATGATCTGCCGAGCGACATCGGCCATGAGTTGTTTCACTCCGGGGGTCTTTTCCGGATCCGTGAGCGGGAGCAGGCGTACGGTCACGCCCGCTCCCTTCGTGCTCACGGCGATCATGAACTTCTGCGTCAGCCCGTTCTCCACGACTACCGACTCCAGGAGAACGGAGTTGCCCTTCGTGTTGACGTACGCATCGGTGATCTTGCGGATTCCGCTGCTGTCGCGTTCCTGGATGGGTTCCAACCCGCGGAAGAATTCTCCGACGTCCACCTGACCTTCAATCACGACGTGAGGCACGATTCACTCCTTCTTCGGGTTCCGGTCGCGCGCGCCAGGACGGGCGACCCGGCCGAACGCAGCTCACATGGCTCAGCCCGCGGCGTTCCCCTGGCTGCACAAGGGCGCGCCTCGCTCCATGGCCATTTCGATGAGGTCCGCCGGAGTCGCGACCGAGGAGTGCTGCTCGGGCGGCAGCATCACGGTATCGATCACGTGGATCACGCCGTTCGACGCGTTGATGTCGGTAGCCACCAGCGCCGACTTGTTCACGCGCGCCACTCCATCCTTCATCGAGACGGCCACGTCCATCCCGGCGAGCGTCCGGATCGACGTCTGCTTGAGAACGTCGCTCGAAAACGTGCGGCCCGAGACGACATGATACTTCAGGATGCTCTGGAGCTTGCCCACGTTCTCTTCCTTGAGCAGCGACTCCACCGTGCCGGCCGGCAGCTTGGCGAACGCCGCGTCCGTCGGTGCGAACACCGTGAAGGGGCCGTCGCCCGCAAGGACGCCGTCGAGTCCGGCGGCCTGCACGGCGGCAAGAAGCGTGTGGAAGGTGCCCGCCTTGGCGGCCACTCCCACGATCGTCTCCGACTCGGGGAGCAGCACCGTGTCGACCACGTGGATGATCCCGTTGCTGGCGCCGATGTCGGTGGCCGTGACGAGCGCGTCGCCGATCGAGACGTTCCCGTCCTTGACCGAGAACTTCAGCTGCTGGCCGTTCAAGGTCTGCGCGCCAGCTGACTGGACGACACCACTCGCGTCCAGGCGACCCGGCACCACATGGTAGGTCAGGATTGCCACCAGCTGATCCCGGTTCTCGGGCTTCAGAAGCGACTCGACCGTGCCCTGGGGAAGCTTCGCGAAGGCGTCATCGGTGGGAGCGAAGACGGTGAACGGGCCCTTGCCCTGGAGGGCGCCGACGAGATCCGCCTCGGTCAGCGCGGCCGCGAGGGTGGTGAAGTTCCCGGCGGCGATTGCCGTGTCCACGATGTCCTGCTTCTTGGATCCGTACCCTGCTTGGGCGCTGGAGGCCACCATTGCTACCGCGACCATCGCGCCGAGGACTCTCCCCACGTTCTTCATTTTGGTCTCTCCTGACGTTGAGTTTTCCGGGTGGCTCCGGGTCCGAGGTGATCGGAGGCCCGGCCACTGGAACACTCGCAACGTACACAGCGGTCCAAGTAATGTCAAGGACAAGAAAGGTGAGCCATGGACGTGGCTTTGGGCCCGGGCGACGCCGAATCCGGCCTGAAGGCGTCTAGAGCGGCCCCTTCTGACCAACCTGGCCGATTCGAAGAAACTAGACAAAAAATGGACACACAGACGAAAAGCCGCGGCGAAGCGCTCCGGGCCCCTCCGGGGGCGGTCCCGCGCTCCCCACCCCGATTGGTCTTGCTTCGACTTGCCGGCTCGTGGTCCTTTGCGGAGCCATTGGCGTGGACGTCCCTCCCAACCCGGCAGGTAGCGAGTGCCCAACGAGACACGCGAGTTCCAGGCCCAGCTGTTGGGCTGGAAGCAGATCCACGAACTGCCCGACGGATGGACGTCGGGGCAGCTCCTGTCCCTGCTGGAGAGCCTGGAAGTGGACGACGTATCCGAGAACGACGCGATGGAGATGGCGACTCTCGCGTTGCAGGACCTGGAGACGGACGAAGCCTCCGACCGGGTTCTGGAGGCGGTCTTCGGAGAGACGATGCGGCGCGGCGTCCGCCAGAATCTGGCCCACGATCTCACCGAGGATCGGCCCTGGGAGGACTTCGCCGAGCTCTCCCAGCAGAAGGGGATCTTCAACGCGTTGGTGCTGCTGCAGCGCGCCTTCCCCCGGGACTACGACCGGCCGGATGCGGTGTCCATCGTCCTCCGCCTGGAGACCGGGAGTGAACGGGGGAACACGTGGCTGGACGCCTCTCCTCCGGATCCGGCGTTCCTGTTGCGGATCCTGGCCGGGGGAATGAACGACAGCGCCATGCTGAAACGCCTGTTTGGCGAGTCGCTCCGGGGGCGGAGTTTCCCCGAGGCCGGCGCTCTCCTCTGGCAGGTGTCCAGAAGCGCCGACGCGGCGCCGGGCCGTGAGTTCACGCTGATCTCGAGTCACCAGTGGTTCGATCCGCTGAAGGATGTGGAGAGCTGGACCGCGACGGCGTGGGAGGATGCGCCCGTGGTCGAGGAGCGATGAAGACCCCATCGCCGCTTGAGACCCGTCGCGGTCGCATCACCACGTTCACGCTTCTCTATCTCTCCGAGGGCATCCCGTTCGGGTTCTCGGCCATTGCGCTGGTGACCTATCTCCGGCAGCAGGGAGTGGGGTTGGCGGAGATCGGCTTCTATTCCGCCTGGCTGTACGGACCCTGGAGCCTCAAGTGGGCGTGGGCGCCGCTCATCGACCTGATTCGTCCCGCGCGGTTCGGGCCGCGGCGATTCTGGATCGCGTTCGCACACATCGGGATGATCCTGACGATGGCGCTTCTGCTCGTCTTTGATCCCAGCAAGAACTTCCAGCTCCTCACGATCGTCATGGTGATCCACAACGTGTTCTCGGCCACCCAGGACGTTGCCATCGATGCGCTGGCGGTCGACGTGTTGGAGGAGGAAGAGCGCGGCGTTGCGAACGGCTTCATGTTCGGCGGACAGGTGCTCGGCCAGACCATCGGCGGCAGCGGCGCGCTCTACGTGACCAGCGCCTTCGGCTTCGAGTGGTCGTACGCCGTGGTGCTGGGCAGCCTGGCGCTGATCCTCTTCTTCGTGACGTTTCGCATCCGGGAAGCGCCGACCCTGGCGCAGACGGCGCCTCCGCGCGGCCGGATCCTGCGCGAGAGTGCCGCGCGACTCAAGATCTTCGGCCGGGATCTCTTCGACGGATTCCTTCGCTCGGGCAAGGGCCCACGGCTCGGACTTCTGTTTGCATTGTTGCCCTCCGGTGCGGTGGCGCTGGGTCTGGCGCTGGGCACCACGCTCCAGGTGGATCTGGGCATGTCCGATCGGCAGATCGCGGACCTCACCCTTTTCTCCACGGTCCTGGGCGCGGTGGGCTGCGTGCTGGGCGGGTGGATCTCCGATCGCCTGGGGCACAAGAAGATGCTGATGGTCTTCTATGCGGTCACGGTCCTGCCGACGCTGTGGCTCGCGCGGCAGTTCACCGGCGACGGCATGGCCGGCGTGACACTGGGCGAGTTCTGGTTCGCAACCATCGCCTACGCGTTCTGCTCCGGACTGTTGAACGGAACGTACCTGGCGATCTTCATGGGACTCACGTCCGTGCGGGTGGCGGCCACGCAGTTCACCGGTTACATGGCGCTGGGAAACGCGGCCTACGCGTACTCCAGCGTGTGGCAGGGACGGATCGCGGCGAGCCAGGGGTATGCCGCGGTGCTGGTGATCGACTCGCTCATCGTGTTGGTGCCGGTTCTCATCGCGCCGTTCCTGACGCCTTCGACGCGGGGGCACGCGCCGCCCGCCGAGGCGTGATGGCCGCGTCTGCCAGCCCCCGACTCCAGGCCGACCTCACGCTGCGTCTGGCCGCGGGCCGGCTACTTGAACCTCGCTTTCAATTCGCCCCACCCGGCGGTTTCAAACGAAGGGCTCACGGAAACCGGTACGGAATCCGCGATCCAGACATCCACCGACTTCACGTACACGGTGCCGGTGGCCCCCGAGGTTCCGCATCCGAACCGCGCCCCGTTCGTTCCGCCGAATGCGAGGCCGTCGTAACCGGTGTGCGTCTCGATTCCGTCGATCCAAAGCGACGCCGTGCCCGAGATCCCGTCCGAGATCAGCTCGTACGAGTGGTACGTGAGCGCACCGCCGGCGACCACATAGGTGGGTCCGGAGAACGGTGGGAACCCCTCCACCAGTCGAACGGTCAGGTCGCCGTTCGTCTCGGCCCTGAAGTGCGCCTGGAACGCGACGCTTCCGGTCAGGAACCCGAAGAACTGGGATTCGCCGCCACCGGAGCTATTGGCAGCGCGGAGTTCCGTGCGCACCCGCCAGCCGGAGGAAAGCGCCGTGGTCAGATCGTCCGGGGCCAGTTGCCACCGGTACCAAAGTGCCGAGTTGATCTCGGTGGACGTATCCTCCACGAACCAGACGGGCGTGCCGCCATCGTTCAGCGGGCCGCTGGTAGCGCCCACCCCCGCGAGGTCCAGTGTCCACCCCTCGGTCCCCGGATCGGCGCTTCCGACGTGGGAACCCATCAACGTCTCCGCGGGGGCGGCGCTGGCCGCCAGGAGACCGCAGGCGATCGAGATCCAGGGGTTGCGCATTGCCTAGCCTTCCTCTGTGGGGTGATCATGGGCCGTGGGTGTCGGCTGTAGAGGAAGACGGACTCGGGGTGCGGAGAAGTTGCAGCGTGGGCTCACAAGTGGAACAGGCGCGCGTCCGGGAAGGGGTGCCAGCGATGAACGCACAGGGCGCGGAAGTCCGGCTGAACATCGGGGCCGGCGAGACCCATCTTCCCGGCTTCCACAACATCGACCTCTCCCCGCGGGCCGAGATCTCACTGGACCTGGGTCGCGAGCCTCTTCCGTTCGAAGACGGATCGGTGGATCTCGTGTTCTCCTACCATACGCTGGAGCATGTGGAGAACTACCTGTTTGCGTTGGGCGAGATCCACCGGGTGTTGAAGCCCGGAGGATGGCTCCTGCTCGGCGTCCCGTACGTAACGCTGACCGAGTTCCACCTCGTCAATCCCTACCATCGCCACAACTTCAGCGAGCACTCGTTCGACTTCTTCGACCCGGCCAAGCTCCAAGGCTCCGCGGTGGAGGATCCCTCGATCCGGTTCAGGAAAGTGTTCCACCGCTTTCACTACATGGAGTGGTTTCATCTGTGTCCGCCGCCGCTGCGGGGGTGGTGCCGGCGACACCTGTTCAACGTGGTGCGCAAGATCGACGTGGGCCTGGTGAAGCTGGGGGGTGCTTCCGCGGACGCGTCGCTGGAGTCCGAGATGCGAACCCGGTTCGATGCCTGCCTGCGCCTGCGCGTTCCGTAC
>BQJX01000124.1 GCA_021604925.1 Gemmatimonadota bacterium | reverse complement strand
GGGTGTTCGCCGCGATCCAGGGAGCGGATCCGCGGGACCGAAGCACGCGCGGGGCTCCGTTCACCGTGCCGCGGATCGAGGACGCGCGCGGCCACCGCGTGGGAATCGTGCGGGACCTGTTCGACCTCGACTGGACCGCGGAGATCGAGGACGAAGCCGAACGCGCGCGCGGCGGCGAGTGGCGCGCGAACGATCGTCGCACCCTGGAGGAGTTGACCCGGCTCGGGCTCTCCCTGGAAGACGTCCGGCTGCCCACGGATCTCCCGATCGATGAACTGTCGCTGGTGCTCACGGCCGAGGCTGCCGCGGCCTTTGATGATCTCACCCGCAGCGGCCGTGACGCGGAGCTCGTCCGCCAGGTGGAGTTCGCCTGGCCGAACACGTTTCGCCAGGGGCAGACGATTCCCGCGGTCGAGTATCTCAGGGCGAACCGCATTCGGCGCCTGTTGATGGAAGAGATGGAGCGGCTCTTCGAACGCCTGGAGGTGTTCGTGGCGCCCACGTTCGGCGGAAGTCACCTGCTGCTGACGAACCTCACGGGTCACCCCAGCATCACCATGCCGAACGGATTCCGCGCTTCGGACGGCACGCCCACCAGCATCACGTTCACGGGACGGCTGGACGGGGAGGAGGCGCTGCTTGCGGTGGCCATGGCGTGGCAGGACGCCACCGACTACCACCGCCGTCGGCCGCCCTTGGACCGACTGGGCTAGCCGACCCGCAGATTCCCGCACCGGCCGGCGGACAGCACGCGAGCCGGGAGACCGCACCGGCCCGGGTCGGCACGTCGACCGGCGAAGGGGGGCTGCGGTGAGCCCCCTCCACCGGCATTTCGGCTTGCGTGCTAGGCGCTCGTCTCGCGAATCCGGCGGCGCAGATCCGCGTCGGTGTTGATCTTCCGGACGCCCAGGACCCGGCCCAGGATCAGCGACGAGAGCCCGGCGAAGAAGCTGAGCAACGCGCCCATCTTGACCTTGTCCTTCACCACGCCCTGCTGGGGAACCGTCAGTTCGTCGAAGGTGGCGTTCTTGTCGGGGGGCGGAATCGGACCGTGCGGGCCCGTGACTCCGTGCCCCTCGACGGCCGGCGCGTCCGCCGCGTGCCCATCCGCAGTGGTCTGGTCGTGCGCGTCCTTCGCCTCCTCGGCGTGGGCCACCGACACCAGCGAGGGGAACTCCGCGCTCGCGTGGTCCGCTTCGTGTCCCGCACCCTTGGGGAACGCCACATCGGTCACGAACAGGGCCACCGTGAAACCGATGGCGGCCACGTTGCCCATCACGAACGCCTCCCGCATGTTCATGCCCGCGGGCAGCCCCAGCTTGCACAGGCGCCCGATGATCGTGAACAGGAAGATCCCGATGGTCTTGCCGAAGAAGATGGCGAAGACCGTGATCCAGGTTTCGAGCCCGATCGCGCTGAACGGGACGCCCGCATTCGAGAGTCCGAAGAAGAACAGCCCCACGTCCACGAACGGCTTGAACTGGTGCTCGAACATGTTCAGGGCGTCCACGGGATGGTGCCCGGGTTCCGCGGCGTGTTCCACGTCGGTGCCGCTGGAGTGTTCGCTGTCCTCGTCCATGGGCAGGTCCTCTTCCTCGAACATGCCCACGTCCGTGCCGTGGCTGGGCAGGAACGGAATGATCGGGACGAGTGCCAGTGCCGAGTGGACGCCGCAGTAGTGCAGCCCGATCCAGCTCAACGGAATGCCGAAGATGAGGTACGGCCAGTAGCTCTGGACCTTGGCGCCCCAGCGCAGCCCCGCGCAGATGGCCATGGCCAGCGCCACGAGTCCCAGCCACTCCAGCTGGATCGAGTTGCTGTAGAACACCGCGATGATCACCATGCCGATGAGGTCGTCCAGCACCGCCAGCGTGAGCAGGAACTTGGTGGCGGGATGCTTGTAGCCGAAGATCAAGCCGGCAAACAACCACGAGTAGGCGATGTCCGTGGCGGTGGGCACCGCCCAGCCGCGCATGAGGTAGTTGGCGAACAGCAGGCAGCCGAGCGCGAAGGTGCCGGCGGGCCCCACCACGCCGCCGAGCGTGCTCACGATGGGCAACGCCGCCTTCCGGGGGCTGGACAGCGGTCCGCCCGGAAGGAATGCCTCCATGACCTCCTTCATGGCGATGCCGAAGAAGAAGACCATGAAGACTTCGTTCACGAGGAAGTGAAGCGAGATGCCGTGGTGGGCAAGGTCGCGTCCGAAGAGCGTGACGTTGCCCCAGGAGGTGTTGATGAACGACATGTAGCCGGTGAGGTTCGTGTTTGCCCACACGATCGCCGCCACCGATCCTGCGATCAGGAACAGCGAGTACTCCCGAAGGATCTGAAAGGCCCTGCCGTTAGGGGTAGCCGACGAACTCAAGTTACCTACTCCGCATTCCGGGGAAAGAATCTGGGCGCCCGCCGGCTCCGATCCGGCCGCACGGCGGGCGCGCCAACTTACCTGGGTTGCCTCCTGTCGCCCATGCCCTGGAGGCTAGCGCCCAAGGGTAGCCACCATTACCGCCTTGATCGTGTGCAGGCGGTTCTCCGCCTGGTCGAACACCCGCGACTGGAGGCCCTCGAAGACCTCGTCGGTCGCCTCGCAGATGTCCGGGAATTTCCGGCCCACTTCGGTGCTGGTGTCGTGGAAGCAGGGGAGGCAATGCAGGAAGATGGTCTCGGCTTCCCCGGTCATGGCCATCATTTCGGCGGTGACCCGGTACGCCTTCAGCGCCGCGATCCGCTCGGGGATCTTGTCCTCCTCGCCCATGGAGGCCCACACGTCCGTGTAGATGGCCAGCGAACCCTTTACGGCGCTCTGGACCGAGTCCGTGATCGTGATCTTGCCGCCGGTGTCGGCCGCGATCTTCCGGCACCGGTCCACCAGGGCCTCCTCCGGATGCAGCGACGCCGGGGCGCCGATCCGGAAGTCCATGCCGGTCTTGGCGGCCCCGATCATCAGGGAGTTGGCCACATTGTTGCGCCCGTCGCCCACGTAGGTGAACGGGAACCCGCGGAGGTTCGCCCCGAAGTTCTCCCGGACCGTCAGGAAGTCCGCCAGCACCTGGGTGGGGTGGTAGCGGTCCGTGAGCCCGTTCCAGACCGGGACTCCGGCCCACTTGGCCAGGTCCTCGGCCGTCTCGTGCGCAAAGCCGCGGAACTCGATCCCGTCGAACATGCGCCCGAGCACCCGGGCCACGTCCGCCGTGCTCTCCTTGACCCCGAGCCGAAGGTCCTTGCCTTCCAGATACTCCGGGTGCGCTCCCTCGTCCACGCACGCCGTGACAAAGGCGCAGCGGGTCCGGGTGGAGGGCTTCTCGAAAATCAGCGCGATCGACATGCCCTCCAGGTTCTTGGCCCGGATGCCGGCGCGCTTGTCGGCCTTCAGCTTCTCGGAGAGGTCGAGCAGGTAGCGGATCTCCGCGGACGAGAAGTCGAGCAGGGTGAGGAAGTGTCTTCCGTGCAGGTTCATCGCCATGGTTCCTCCTGGGGGC
This sequence comes from Gemmatimonadota bacterium, assembly GCA_021604925.1. Classification (GTDB taxonomy): domain Bacteria; phylum ARS69; class ARS69; order ARS69; family ARS69; genus BQJX01. The sequence goes on along the minus strand of BQJX01000124.1, from coordinate 3,976 downwards.
GCATGGGCCCAATCAGCGGATTCTCAACAAATACGAACAAGTCCGGGAAGGGGGCGATGGGTGGGCCCCGTATCAACCGTCCCACTGGACGGGGTCACGGCGAATCGGCTGCGTCATGCAGCGACTCCCGCCCCGTCCGCGACAGAGTTCCGATGCGTCCAACTCCAGGACCTCCACTCCGGCGTCCCGAAGTCGCTGATTCGTTTCCGCGTTCCTGGCGTACGCCACCACGACTCCGGGTGCGAGCGCGAACGTGTTGTGTCCGTCGTCCCACTGTTCCCGGATGTACTCGATCTCATCCGTCCCAGACGCGATGATCTTGAGATCGTCGCGGCGCAGCGTCTGGCGCAGGGCGGATTCCAGGTCGTCCGCGTGCTGGACCGCGAACCCCGAGCCCTGCCCCCGCCGGACGATGAAGACCTCCATCCCGCGCAGCACCCCGGGGAAGAAGTTGAACTTGTTGACGTCCACCATGGTGAAGACCGTATCCAGGTGCATGATCGCGCGTCCCTTGCGGAACTGCACCAGGATCACGTTCTCCACCGACGAGCGCTCGAACAGTCTCCGGGACACCGTGTCCACCGCCGCCGGCGACGTGCGCGCGCCGCAGCCGATCAGCACGGTCTTCTCGTCGAGCACGAGAACGTCGCCGCCCTCGATGCAACCCGGATACACGTCTTCGGGCTGGTTCCCGTACCAGACCTTGAAGTCCTCCTCGCGAAACCGGGGGTGGTACTTGTAGATCGCGCGGAGGTAGCGCGCCTCGCGCGCCCGGGCCGGCGTGGCCAGGACACTCAGGAGGACGCCGTCGCCGATCCAGGCCGCGTTGTCGCGCATGAAGAAGAGGTTGGGCAGGGGGGGGATGATGTAGTGGAACCGGTCCGAGTGCATCTTGGCGAAGTCGTCGTCGATGTCCCAGTCGCCGAGTTCGCGCTTCAGCAGTCCGCCCAGCAGCACATCCGTCAGGTCGTCGATGGAGCATTCGCGCAGCGCCGGTCGGATGCGCTCCGAGAGGCTGAGGCCGCAGGTGGCGGGCGTGATCACCTCGTTCACGATGCGGTCGCGGACGTCCTGGTCGGCAAGCGTGGCCTCCAGCATGTCGCGGAAGTACAGCACCTCCACGTCGCGCGAGCGCAGGATCTCCACGAAGGCGTCGTGCTCCTCCTGCGCGCGCTCCACCCAGAGGATGTCGTCGAACAGGAGGGCTTCCTTGTTCTGGGGCGTCAGTCGAGCCAACTCGAGCCCCGGACGATGCACCAGGACCTGCCGCAGACGGCCGATCTCCGAGGTGATGTTCGGGCTACTCATGGTGCTCCTGCGGCTGTGGGGGCCCTTCCAGCCGGGCATCGTGGACGAGAGGCGGCGTTTATGCAAGTCCGATCGGGCCGCCCGTTCCCTCCCGGAGCGGGCGGTCCGGGGCGAGTCCGTGTACGCCTACGAGGGCACCCATGAGATCCACACGCTGGTTCCGGGGCGCGCCCTCACGGGCGAGAGCGCCTTCTAGCGGGTCGCTGCGCAGATTCTGAACAGGGATGTGCCTGCAGAGGTCATTCCGCGATGAATCCGTAGTGGAGGCCGTTGACCGCGGGCACGAGTTCGCGCGTGGGCAGGTCGCTGGCGGGGGTGGTCACCCAGGCCACGCCGAGAAAGGGCGCCGTGCCCACGGCGCGCTGGCTTTCGAAGATGTTGCTGGCCTCGACCACGTCGAACCGGTCGCCCACCCCTTCCAGCGTGATGCCGTTCAGCGTGGCATCCTCCAGGGCGCCGCCGCTGTTCCCCACCAGGATTCGATCCGGGCCCACGGCGGCTCTCAGCTGTTCCGTGTAGTAGGGGCGCCAGGTTCCGTACACGTCCGGAATGATCGTCTGCGGATCCGCAACCCCGTCGTTGTCGATGTCGACCCGGTTGGACACTCCCGCCAGCAGGTCCAGGCGCCAGTTCGGCACGTCGGCCGTGCAGTTGTCCAGGTAGAGGCCGTCGAAGCCGGCGGCGAGCGTGACATCGCGGTGGAAGGCCACCAGGATGTCCGCACTGGGCTTGCGCATCACGAAGTACCCGTGTCCCGAACCCGGCGTGCCGTCGGCGCCGAAGAGCCGAACCACTGTGTCGGTGTTCAGGTCCCGAACGTACAGCGTGGAATCGAAGGCCGCGTGGAAGGCCGCCCAGTAGGGATTGGCCAGCGAGCCGTTGTAGATGTCCGCCACGTTCGTGTACGCCAGGAACCGGGCGTCCGGGCGGCTCTCCTTGGCGGTCGCCACGGTTTCGGCGGGCAGCGAAGCGTTGCACACGAACACGCTGTACTCGGACCAGGCGTCCGGCCACGCCTCGTCACGCAGATGCGCACCGGTCAGCGTGTAGAACGCTGCCGACATCGGCTCCGCGTCCGGATCCGGATCCGGATCCGGATCCGGACCGAACTTCTTGGGATCGCTCTGCCCGCTCGGCTCCGCGAGGCAGCCGAAGAGGCAAAAAAGGATCGCGTACATGATCCCGATTGTCAGTTTGCGCAAGAGCATTGGCAAGTTCGCAGATTCGAAGGTGACCGGGTTCTCTCGCGGGCACAGACTCGCAGGATTCGTGCCGGGATGCCAGCACATTGGCGGATCCCGAAGCGACGGCGGGAACCGGGCGGGAAGGCAGGTTCTGACGGCACGGCTGGGGCATGGCCGGCCCGGAGATGGGACGGCGGCGTCGGTGGCGGCGGGCGCCGCTGTGCCGGAAGTGATCAGGGCGGGGCCGGCGAGGCGCACCGCCCGGCGATCCCGCGAGGCGGAATCCACCGGGCGGCGTTCGGCCGCTAGAGGTCGTACAGCTCGCCGTACTTGGACTCCATGTACTCCACAAAGTCCTTGGGCGAAGGCTTGCTTCCCGTGGCGCGCCGCATCAGTTCCGGCACCGGGTACGTGCGCCCCGGCCGGTGGATCTTCTTGCGGAGCCAGTCGCGCAGCGTGACCAGGTCGCCCTTGGCCAGCCGCGCTTCCACGTCCGGGATTTCCCGCTGCGCGCGCTTCCAGATCTGCGCGGAGTACAGGTTGCCCAGCGAGTACGTGGGGAAGTACCCGTACAGCCCCATCGCCCAGTGGATGTCCTGGAGAACGCCCTCCGAATCGCGGCGCGGCTCGATGCCGAGCAGCTCCTTCATCTTGGCGTTCCACACGTCGGGGAGATCCTGCGCGCGGATCGAGCCGTCGATCAGGCCCTTTTCCAGTTCGTAGCGCAGCACGATGTGCAGGTTGTAGGTGACCTCGTCCGCTTCCACCCGGATGTACGACGGCTTGACCGCGTTCACCGCGAAGTGGAAGTCCGCCAGCTTCACGCCGGCCAGCTGCGTGGGGAACTCCTTGCGAAGCTTGGGCAGGAAGTGCTTCCAGAACGGAAGGCTCCGGCCCACGATGTTCTCCCACAGGCGCGACTGCGACTCGTGCACACCCAGCGAGATGGCGTTCCCCAGCGGAGTGCGCGCCAGCTTGGGATCAAACCCCTGCTCGTAGAGGCCGTGCCCGGCCTCGTGGATGGACCCGAACAGGCAGGAGCGCAGGTCGTTCTCCTTCACGCGCGTGGTCAGGCGCACGTCGCCGACCCCGAATCCGGAACAGAACGGGTGCGTGGAGAGGTCCATCCGGCCGCTGTCGAAGTCGAAGCCCATGGCGTCCAGCACCGTCCGACTGAAACGGAGCTGACCCTCCTGCGGATACTTCTTCGAGAGGAGCTTCTCGTTCGGCTTCCGCTTGGACCGGGCGATCTTCTGCACGAGCGGAATCGTGGCCTCCTTGAGGCCGTCGAAGAGCGGGTCCAGGTCCGCCACGGTCGCGTCGGGTTCGTACATGTCCAGGAGCGCATCGTACGGTTGGTCGCGATAGCCGACCGCGTCCGCCAGGCGCCGCTTCAATCGCACCAGCGTGGCCAGCTGCCGGGAGAACTCGCGCCAGCGATTCGTGCGGTAGGCGGTCCGCCACAATTCCAGCCCCAGGCTCTC
>BQJX01000123.1 GCA_021604925.1 Gemmatimonadota bacterium | reverse complement strand
ACACGCCCGCGGGGACATCGCTCGCGAACCACGGCGTGGTGCGAACCACACCGTCACCCGCCGCATACTCCACCAGCGGCGTGACCAGCCGTCCCTGGACATCGTACACCGCCAGCTTGACCGACTCGCCGGTGCGAGCGGCGAAGCGAAGCATGGTGCGGTCGTTCACCGGGTTCGGCATCGGCGGATCCAGCATGAGGTCCCGAGCCCGCTCCACGGCCACATCCGGCGACGCGGTGACTCCGGCCTGCGGGATCTCCATTTCGAATGCACCGCGGCCGTACGTACCGGCCACCAGCTTCTGCAGCGCCACCTGGATCTCCAGCTCGGCCACCACCACGTTCGGCAGTGTCGCATCGCCCAGAGGCGTCCACGTGTCACCGAAGTCCATGGTCATGTAGACGCCGGTGTTCGTTCCGGCAAACCACTGATCCTCGTTCGAAGGATTCACCACGAACGAACCGATCCGCTCCCCGGACGGGAAGTCGCCGGTCTTCTCCACCCAAGACAGCCCAAGGTCCGTGGTGTAGGCGATGGTGCCGTTCGTGAACGTGACGAACGCGGCATCCTGCAGGGACGGATGCGCTTCGACGCGTGTGATGCCTCCGATCGGGAACCCGAACGCGTTGGCAATGGACCACGTGCCGCCGTCGTCCGTGCTGAGGCGAACCTGCCCACCGCTCCCCGTCCAAACGTAGTCGCCGTTCACCGGGCTGATCGAGATGGTGTTCGCGGAGTGCGTCCCCACCTCCACCCAGGCGGCCGCCGCGGTGGTGTTGCGCCAGATCTTGGACGGTCCGGTCGTGGTCGTATACAGGTGTCGCTGGTTACTCGGATCCATTTCCACCGGCGTGTGCCACGGGCCGCTGCCCACGATGCCGGTGTTGTAGTTTCCGAACCCTGCCCCCGACGACGTGCTTCGGGAGTGGTTTCCGAACTGCGACTCGGCCAGCACGACCGTGCCCGTCGTGGACGAGATGTTGCAGTCGAAGCCGTCGCCACCGAGCCCATCGGTCCAGGTGGTGGTGCCGCTCCACTTGTCGGTCCCGTTGTCCTGGGTACCACCCATCACGTAGTACGCGGTGGGACCGTTGTTCACGCAGATGTCGTAGAACTGGTAGGTCACCACGCCGAAGTCGCGCTCGGCGAACGTGCCGTTGGCCCCGGCCGCGGTGGAGCGGTACAGACCGCCGTCACAGCCGAGCCACATGTGACCGGTTCCCGGCTCGTTGCGCATGATGTGGAAGTCCACGTGCACGCCGCTGCCAGCGGACGAGAACGAAACGCCACCGTTCGTCGAACGACGAAGCGACTGACCGCCACCGACCACGATATCCGCATTCGACTGGTCCACGCCCAGCAGCAGGTTGTACCAGGTCTGGCCACCGAACTGACTCGCGCTCGTGTTCTGCGCGGTCCAATTGGTGCCGTTGTCCGTGGACCGATAAAGGCCGGTCACGGTGTTGCCGGTCCCCGGCGTTGCGAACAGTGCGTAGATGTAGTCGGGGTCGGCGGCCGTCATTGCCAGCCGCGACTTGCCGATGAGGCTGGATGCAGGCTGTCCGCCGGCACCGCCCCCGGCCTTTGTCCAGGTCACGCCGTCGTCCGTGGAGATCTTGACGTTTCCCCCGCTGGCGCCCGCGTTCCCGCGGACGGTGAACACCGTGTTGGCATCCCCCGGCTTCCACACGACATCGTAGTAGTCGCCGCCCGTGCGGACCTCGACCCAGGTGTCGCCGTCATCGGTCGAGCGCCACAGGCCGTTGTCGCTACCCGCCAGGAACGTGCCGTTCGCACCGGCACGCACCACGTGGAAGCCGTCGGCCGTGTGGTCCGTGGTGATCCAGGTCTCGCCCGCATCGGTCGATCGGAAGATCCCGATCCCGCTCAGCGCGCCCACTCCCGGAATCGGCTCACCCGTCCCGATCACGATGATATTCGGATTCGTTTGGCTCACGGCCAGCCCGCCAATCGCCAGGTTCGGGAGTTCGTCCGACTTGGGCAGCCAGGAGAGTCCGTTGTCCGTCGACTTCCAGACGCCGCCCTGCGCGCCGCCCGCGTACACGATGTTCGCGTCCGACGGGTGGAAGTCGAGAGACAGCATGCGACCGGCGAAGTTCTCCGGTCCCAGCGAGAACCAGGTGTTCACGGCGCGGGAGCGAGGATCGCCGAAGCGCTCGTTCCGGGCCCGGACCGCTTCCAGGTCCTGGCGCGGCGAAACGTACGGGCCTTCGACGCCGCGATTCTGGTAGTCCCACTTGACTCGGTTGTAGGGCTTCCAGCCGTAGCCGCTGGCCTGGTGTTCCGGGTTCTGTTCGAAGTACGTGTCCATCTGTTCGAACCATTCGCCGAACGCCAGTTCGTGCGCTTGGCGGTCATCGGCAGCCAGCGTGGGGCCAGCGAGCGCGAGCGTGAATACTGCGAATGTCGCGCCGCAGACCGTGGCACGGTCGAGCCGCTCGAGAATAGATGCGATCATCGAGTTGGAACCTCCGGAGATGTCAAAGGCCAGGACGACGGGGGGGCGTCAGAACCTGACCAGAATAGCACGGAAGACCCTGAGGACCCAAGGATCCCCGTTCAGCGAGGTTCCGTGGGGACGGGGCTGGGCACGATCCCGGGCGAGCCCAGCCGATAGCGGATTCCGGTATCGGGTTTCGCCGGGGTTTCCAGTGCCCTACGCCGCGTTCCCGTCGAACCGGGCCCACCACTCCCCGGACCCGGTGGCCGACCAGGGCGCCGCCAGACCGGTCTGCGCGAGTTCCTCGCGAAGTGCCCAGGCGCTGGCGGGCCGGTCGCCGACGTTCTTCGCAAGACAGCGCATCGTGATCCGCTCGAGCTCCGGATCCACCCGATTGGTGGTGAGGCCGGAGGGCGGCTTGGGTACCTCTTCCAGATGGGCCTTCAGCATGTCCTTGGGCGTCTGGGCCGAAAAGACGAAGCGACCGGTCATGAGCCAGTAGGCCAGGCAACCCAGCGAGTACATATCCGAGCGGCCATCGATGGCCTGGTCCTTGCGGACCATCTCCGGTGCCATGAACGCGGGCGTCCCCACCACGGACCCGGCGCGGGTCCGAGGCACAGCGGGAAGGCGCGGGTAAAAACCACCCTCGACGCGTGGCGATCCTACCCTATGTAGTTTAGAGTATATCCTCTCAACGACATTGGCCCGTCACCCCGAGGTCCTTCATGCGAATCCGCTGGCTTGCCCTGGTCCCGGCCCTTCTGGCCATCGCCCTGCTGACCCGCCCGACGCCGGCTCCCGAGCCGGTCCCCGGGTTCCGGCCGTCCTTCGACGACGACCATGCACCGCCGCCGCCCGGACTCCCGCGCACCGTCGGCGCGGACTTCGGCTTCGAGGCGCACGCGTCCGCCGGGGTGGATCCACCCGACTGCGCCCTGGCCGTAGGTCCGGATCATCTGGTGGTTCCGCGCAACGGGCGGATGCGCGTCTTCACGAAGGCCGGCAACCTCACCTACGGCGCGCCGCTCTACGGCCCGAGCGGCTTCTTCCAGACGATCACCACGGGCTTCGCGTTCGATCCGGTCGCCCTCTTCGACCCGCACTCGCAGCGATTCTTCGTCATTGCCGGGCGACGGACCCCGGAGCGCATCCACCTCAAGGTCTCAGCCGACACCGACCCCAACGGTACCTGGTTCGACTACGAGTTCGACACGACCCCGTTCGGAACGGACACGGACTTCCCGTGCCTGGGGATCGACGCCAACGTGCTCTACATTGCGGTCAAGATGGAAGACACGCCGAACGATCCCACGCGGCGCAGTTTCTCGTTCCTGGTGGAGAAGGCGCCGCTCCTCACGGGAGCGGTCCCGCTCGTGGAGTCGGTGGAGTTCAACAACAATCAGTATTCGGTGCCCTTCTCCGGCGTCACCACCTACGACCCGGAAGCACCGGCCCAGTACTTCGCCACGAGCCCCCGCGGCGGATCCGGCGGAGCCACGGTCCTCCGGATTCGCGCCGTGACCGATCCGCTGACATCGCCTCAGGCATGGTCGACCTCCGTCGACATCACGGACTGGAGCGCCCTGGACAATGTCCCACAACTCGGCACCACGAACCGGGTGGACGTGGAGCCGTCCCGCTTCTACAAGAACGGCGTTTACCGCAATGGGAGTCTCTGGGTCGCCAATGCGGGCGCGCCCGGCCCGGGCTCGGACCACGTCCAGGTGCGCTGGTACGAGGTGAGCATGAACGGCTGGCCCAGCTCCGGCGACTCGCCTTCCCTGGCCCAGGAAGGGATCGTGGACCTGGGTACCAACTCGCTCGGCGACACGATCAGCACCTTCTATCCCGATCTTGCCGTCGACGCCCAGGGGAACCTGGCAATCGCGTTCAACCGCGTGTCGACCGACGAGTACGTGAGCGTGGCCCGCGGCTATCGGAGCGTCTCGGACGCGCCGGGCACGCTATCCGAGGTGGTCACGGTCAGGGAGGGCACGCACCCCCACACCTCGAGCCGCTGGGGTGACTACTCCACGCTTCGCGAGGATCCGGTCACCCCCGGGAGGTTCTGGTTCCACGTGGAGTACCGGGAGGCCGCCTGGAAGACGTGGGTCGGCTCGTTCCTCGGCGACGCCGCGGTTGCAGCGCCCACGGTGGCGCCGTCTCCCACCGGACTCTCCCTGGCGGCTGCCCATCCCAACCCGTTCCGCGGTCGAACCTCGTTCGCATACGCACTGGGCCGGCCAGCCCCCGCGACTTTGACAATCCACGACGCGGCCGGCCGCCGGGTTCGCACGCTGGTCGACGGGGCGGTCTCCGCAGGAGCCCACACGACCACATGGACCGGACGATCCGACGCGGGCACGCCCGTCCCCGCCGGGGTCTACTTTGCCCGGCTCCTGTCATCCGGCGAAGTCCGCAGCCGCAAGATCACCCACCTTCCCTAGGAGGCCCCGTGCGACATCCGCTTCTCGTCTTCACCATCGGGTTGCTCGCTTCCGGCGCCGACGCGGCGCCCACGTTCACTCGCGTCCTCACCGGCGACGCGGCCACGGACGCGCAGCGTTCGTTCGGAGCCACCTGGTTCGACCACGACGGAGACGGAGACCAGGATCTGTTCGTCGTGAACCTGGGGCAGAACAACCGCCTCTACCGCAACGACGGCGGCGGTTTGTTTCCGCGCCTCCCGGCGCCGCCGCTCGATTCGAATGGCGGGGACTCGTTCGCGGTCGCCCCCGCCGACTGGAACGGCGACGGACTCCTGGACCTGTACGTGGCCAACTTCGGACAGCAGAACTTCCTCTACCGAAACGACGGTGCCGGTGCCCATGTGCGGATCACCACAGGCGCCATCGCCACGGACGCCGCCAACAGCAACGGCTGCGCCTGGCTCGACTTCGACTCGGACGGCGATCTGGACCAGTACGTGGTGAACGGAGGCGGGCAGAACAATGCGCTCTATCGGAACGACGGATCGACGTTCGCCAAGCTGACCGGCAACCCCGCCACCTCCGACGGGGCCGACGCACACGGCGTGAGCGTGGCGGACTGGGACGACGACGGCGACCCGGACCTCTGCGTCCCCACGAACGGGGGCGGCGTGGACCTGATGTTCCGCAACGACGGAGGGGGAGCCTTCGTCTCCCTCACCGGCAGCGCGGTAGCCACCGATCCCGGGACCGCCATCGGGGCCAGCTTTGGCGACATTGACAACGACGGAGACCTGGATCTCTTCGTGTCCGAAGCCCTGAACGGGAACAACCGACTCTATCGCAACGATGGGGGCACGTTTGCGCTCCTGTCCACTTCCGTCGTGTCGACCGACGGTGGAGCCTCCATGGGAAGCGCGTTCGCCGACGCGGACAACGACGGCGACCTCGACCTGTACGTAGCGAACACGTCGGACACCGCCAACTTCTTCTACGAGAACTCGGGCAACGGAACCTTCGTTCGGGTCACCACCGGCGATCCGGCCACGGATACGCACTCGTCCCGCGCAGTCACCTGGGCCGATGCCGACGACGACGGGCACCTCGATCTGCTGGTGACCTCGGGATTCGGCGCCGACGATCGGAACGCCCTGTACCTGAACGACGGCAACGCGAACGGTCGAATCCTGATCCGGTGCGCGATCGGTGCGCGGGTTCGAGTCCACGCCACCATTGGCGGCGCTCCCACCTGGCAGATGCGTGAGATCGCCCAGCAATCCGGCGGATACGGACAGACTCCACTCGGGGCGTGGTTCGGACTGGGCACCGCCACGCAGGCGGACTCGGTCCAGATCCGGTGGGCCGATGGAACGGTTCAGGACGTGGGCCCGCTCGACCCGGGCGTCTACGAGATCGCGCAGGGCGGGTCACCCACCGGAGCGCCGTTGAGCCCGGGTGAGGCGGGGCCGGTGCGGCTGGGCCAGAACACGCCGAACCCGTTCTCGGGGACCACCCGGATTCCGTTCCGGCTCTCGCGAGCGGGACAGGTCCGACTGGAGATCTTCGACGTAGCCGGTCGGCGCCTCCACGTCCTCGCGAACGACCGGTTCTCCGCCGGCGAACACTCGGTGGAGTGGACCCCGCGGAATTCCCGGGACACCGTACTGTTCTATCGGCTGTCCGTGGACGGTGTCGCCGCCACGCGACGCATGGCGTTGCTTCGGCGCTGACCGAACAACAGCAGTGCGCCGGCGAGGGCCGACGTCGAGGCGAGGAGCGCCAGCAGGGCCGCGCGCTCGAGGTTGACAAGCGATTCGCGGCGCGCCTCCGCGAAGGTCCACGTCCGCCCCACCGAAGCGCCCGCCGCGTCCGTCGCGACCGCGCGCGCGACGGTGGAGCCCGCGTCCGGCCCCGATCCCTTCAGCACGAGCGAGAGCATTCCAGGAATCTGAAGCCCCAGTCCGGACGCGCCTGCGTAGCTCAGGAACATCTCCGGGACCACGTCCCGTTCGAGGTCGCGCTGCACGACGTCGGCGCAGATGCCGACGACCGTCACCCATTCCGTCGTGCCGCCCAGCAGGAGCCGGCGCCCCATCACGCCCGAGGGAACCTCGCGCGCGAATGCCTGGTTCACGACAACGGTGCACTCGCCCGGAGTCTTGCCCACCCGTTCCACTCCCATGGAGTCCAACCAGTTCGATCCCACGCACCGATAGCTGGCGTCGATGCGGCGGCACTTCGATTGGGCACCTTCCTCCAGGAACACACTCTGATCCCGGAATCCCCAGTGCAGCGGAACGGCACTGGCCACCGCAACTTCGGAGGCAACGCCGTCGCGGATCAGATTCCGGGCGAGTTCCTGGGACCAATCGCCGCGCTGCCCGGGTGCGATTGCGCTCGCGTCCACGTTCACGACGGTGGTCCCGGCTTCGTTGACTCCCAGGGGGCGGGTCGCCAGCTGCGTCCATCGCACACCGACAAACACGACCGCGAAGACCACCGGCACCAGGATCGCCAGTCCAAGTCCAGGAGCGTACCCGGGGCGACGGGCGCCGTTGCCCAACGC